>JBDIBE010000049.1:0-13364 GCA_039812785.1 Thermoanaerobaculia bacterium
CGCCGACGGGCGCGCCGCGGCCGATGCGATCGCTCGCCTCCACGGCGTCGAGCCGGTCGCCGAGCCGCACCTGCCCAAGGGGAAGACGCTCCCGGCCCTCATGGAGAAGAAGGCCCGCCTCGCGCGGCCGGCCGAGGTGCCCGTCCTGCCGGCCGCAGAGCGCGGCGGCTTCGACGAGGTCCTGCAGCCGCTCCCGGCCGACGCCGCGCGAGCCGAGGCGGCCCGCTGCCTCGACTGCGACGAGGTCTGCAGCCTCTGCGTCACCGTCTGCCCGAATCGCGCGAACCACGCCTACGCCGTCGCGCCGCTCGCGCTCGAGCTCCCCTCGTTCGTCGTCGAGGGGGGGCGGGCCATCCCCACGGGGACGACGACCCTCTCGGTCTCGCAGGGGGTCCAGATCGTCAACCTGGGCGACGCCTGCAACCAGTGCGGCAACTGCGTCACCTTCTGCCCGACCTCGGGCGCCCCCTGGCAGGAGAAGCCGACGTTCTGGGTGGACGCCGAGGGCTTCGCCGAGGCGAAGGGGGACGCCTACAGGATGACCCGCCTCCCGGGCGGCGTCGCGATCGACGCGAGGATCGGCGGCCGGACCCACCGCCTCGAGCTCCACGACGGTCTCGCCGAGTACCGCTCCGACGCGCTCCGGGTCGTCCTCGAGACCGGCGCATGGCGCGTCGTCGACGTCCGCCTCGACGGGAGCCCGGCCGAGGGCGAGCTCCTCGACCTCTCCGCCTGCGCCCGGCTCGTCGCGCTGCTCGCGGCCGAGACGGCCCTCCCGCCCCTCCAGGAACAGCTTCCCGACGGCTCCGCCGTCTGACGCGAGGAGAGAAGAAATGTCCAACCCGAACGGCGTCCACCCGGTCGACGAGGTCCTGCCGCCCGCGCGGCTGACCCTTCTCGGCCTCCAGCACGTCCTCGTCATGTACGCCGGGGCCGTCGCCGTGCCTCTCATCGTGGGCGGCGCGCTGAAGCTCCCCAAGGAGCAGATGGCGATGCTCATCAACGCGGACCTCTTCGCGTGCGGCATCGCGACGCTCGTCCAGTCGATCGGCCTCTGGCGGTTCGGCATCCGCCTCCCGGTCATGATGGGCGTCACGTTCGCCGCGGTCACGCCCATGACCGTCATGGCGACGAACCCCGAGATCGGCCTCCTGGGGATCTACGGGGCCGTCATCGCGGCGGGGATCTTCGGCATCCTCGTCGCGCCCCTCATCAGCCGGATGCTCCCGCTCTTCCCGCCCGTCGTGACCGGCTCGATCATCACGATCATCGGCATCTCGCTCATGCGCGTCGGCGTCAACTGGGCGGCCGGCGGCAACCCGATGATCAAGAACCCGGCGGACATGGCCGGCCCGATGATCCCGAACCCGGCCTACGGCGCGCCGTTCAACCTCGCGGTCGCGGCGACCGTCCTCGTCTTCATCCTCCTCATCACCAAGTTCGTGAAGGGCTTCTTCGCGAACATCGCCGTCCTCCTCGGCCTCGTCTTCGGGATGATCATCGCGATCGCGGCCGGCAAGGTCGACTTCGGCGGCCTCGCCACCTCCGGCTGGTTCGCCGTCGTCTACCCCTTCCAGTTCGGCATGCCGACCTTCGACCTCGTCGCCTGCCTGACGATGTGCATGGTCATGGTCGTCGTCATGATCGAGTCGCTCGGCATGTTCCTCGCCGTCGGCAACATCGTCGGCAAGGACGTCGACCAGAAGCACCTCTCCGACGGCCTCCGCGTCGACGGCCTCGGGACGCTCATCGGCGGCGTCTTCAACACCTTCCCCTACACCTCCTTCTCGCAGAACGTCGGCCTCGTCGGGGTCACGGGCGTCAGGAGCCGGTGGGTCACCGCCGTCGGCGGCGTCATCCTCCTCGCCCTCGGCCTCGTCCCGAAGCTCGCCTTCATCGTCGCCTCGGTCCCGCAGTTCGTCCTCGGCGGCGCCGGGATCGTCATGTTCGGCATGGTCTGCGCGACGGGGATCCGGATCCTCGGCGGGGTCGACTTCGCGAAGAACCGCCTGAACCTCTACATCGTCGCCCTCTCGATCGGCTTCGGGATGATCCCGCTCGTCGCGGACAAGTTCTTCGCGCAGATGCCGAAGGGGCTCATGCCGCTCCTCCACAGCGGCATCCTCCTCTGCTCGATCGTCGCCGTCGCCCTGAACGCCTTCTTCAACCACCTCCAGGGCGCCGAGGCCGCCGCCGGCGAGAGCAAGGCCGCCTCCGCGAAGGCCGAGGCCTGATCGCGGCACTCCGCGGAGAGAGAACGAGAACGAAGATGAAGAGCTTGAAGACGCTCCTCCTGGCCGCCGCCCTCCTCCTCCTCGTCGCCGCCCCTGCCGCGACGGCCGCCGAGTGGAGCGACATGTTCGTCGGGTACCGCTACTGCTACCACGTGAACGACCCGACGATCGACCACGACATCAACAAGCAGGTCGTCCAGTTCACGACCGCGAACCGCTACTCGCTCGGCAGCAACTTCCTGAACGTCGACGTCCTGATGTCGAACAAGTACGACCCGGCGAACGGGGCGGGCTCGAACGGCGCCCAGGAGATCTACGTCACCTACCGCCACCAGCTGAGCCTCAACAAGGCCTTCAAGGCGGGAATCAAGAGCAAGCTGATCCGCGACGTCTCGATCACGGCCGGCGGCGACCTGAACTCCAAGAACACGGCGTTCGCCCCCGGCAAGAAGATGTTCGTCGTCGGCCCGACGATCAACTTCAACCCGAAGAAGGGCTTCGCCGACCTCGGCATCTGGTACTACAAGGAGTGGAGCCACAACTCCTTCGCGGCCGGGACGGCGAAGAACGTGGAGTACGACGGCACGGTCATGTTCAACCTGACGTGGGGCCTGCCGATCGCCCTGAGCAAGGAGGTCGGGTCGACCTTCAAGGGCTTCGCCTACGCGACGCTCCCCAAGGGGAAGGACGCCGTGGGCGTCGAGACCGAGACGGAGGTCCTCTCCCGGATCACCTGGCAGTTCGACGTCGGCGCGCTCGTCGGCGTGAAGAAGGGGGTCATCCAGATGGGCCCCGGCTACGAGCTCTGGTACCACAAGTTCGGCAACCCGACGCCGATCCCCGTCCCGGGCTCGACGGCGACGAAGCCGAACCACACGACCTCCGCCCCGACCTTCCAGGCCGAGATCCACTTCTGACCCATCGGAGACGGCGGGAGGCGCGCATGAGAACGCTCGTGAGGAACGGCCGGGTGGCCTCGGAAGGTCGCGTCGAGAGCGCGGACCTCCTCCTCGAGGGCGGGCGCGTCTCCGCCGTCGGCCGCGGCCTCGGTCCGGCCGACAGGGAGATCGACGCCGCGGGGTGCTTCGTCCTCCCGGGGCTGATCGACTTCCACGTCCACGTCGGCGACCGGATCGGCCGCTTCGAGCTCGCCGACGGCTACGAGAGCGGGACGCGCGCCGCCGTGAGGAACGGCGTCACGACGCTCTGCGCCTTCGTCACGCAGGGCCCCGGCCAGTCCCTCGGCGACGCGCTCCGGGCGGCCCGCGCCCGCGCGGCGGGGGAGTGCCACGGCGACGTCGCCTGGCACCTCACGCCGACGCGCTTCGAGGAGCCCGACTGGGCGGAGATGGAGGGGCTCGCGCGGGCGGGCTACCGCACCTTCAAGCTCTACACGACCTACCGGCCCGCCGGCCTCTTCTCGGACGCCGCCCGGCTCGAGGAGCTCTTCGGCCGCCTCGGGCCGCTCGGCGTCCGCTTCCTCCTCCACTGCGAGGACGACGGGCTCCTCGGCTCGGTCGACGCGTCCGCCCTCGACCTCTCGAAGGCGTCGTCCCACGCCCGGCTCCGCCCCGAGGAAGCCGAGGTCGCGTCGATCGAGGCGCTCCTCGCCGTCGCCGCGCGCCACGGCGTCCCCCTCCACGTCGTCCACGTCTCGACGGTCCGGGGCGCCGAACGGATCCGCGACGCCCGCGCGCGGCAGGACGTCACCTGCGAGACGTGCCCCCAGTACCTCTGGCTCGACGCGACGTGGCTCGACCGCCCCGACGGGCACCGCTGGCTCTGCTCGCCGCCGCTCCGGGGGAACCGCGAGCGCTTCCGCGAGCTCGCCCGCGAGGGAGCGTTCGACCTCTTCGCCACGGACCACTGCGCCTTCCGGAAGGCCGACAAGGACGACTGGGACGGCCGCGACGTGAGGACGGTCGCGAACGGCCTCCCCGGCGTCGGCGGCCTCCTCCACCACGCCTGGCGGCTCTTCGCGGACGACCCCGACCGGGCCGCCGCGGAGGTCTCGCTCCGACTCTCGAAGAACCCCGCCGCCCGCCTCGGCCTCGACGGCCGGAAGGGGGCGCTCCGCCCGGGCCTCGACGCCGACGTCGTCGTCCTCGACCCGAACGGGCCGGCGCGGCCCGCCCCGGGGACGGAGAGCGACGCGTACGACGCCTTCCCGGGCTTCACCTCGACACTCGCCCTGCGCCACGTCCTCGTCCACGGGGAGCCCGTCGTGAGAGACGGCGCCCTCGTCGACCCGGCCGTGCGCTGGGGACGGCTTCACCCGATCAACGACTGAGCGATTCAAGAGAAGGAGAGAGACATGTCGAACCAGGCCATCCTCGATCTCGCCGCCGAGTTCAAGACGCTGAAGAACGAGCTCTTCCAGAAGGACTTCCTCCTCACCTGGGAGCACTCCTCCGACCAGCTCAAGGCGATCCTGACGCTCGCCGAGACCTTCAAGCGCCTCCACCAGGAGGGCACCTCCTACCGCGCGTTCGACACGGGCCTCGCGATCTCGATCTTCCGCGACAACTCCACCCGCACCCGCTTCTCGTTCGCCTCGGCGGCGAGCGCGATGGGCCTCTCGCTCGCCGACCTCGACGAGCAGAAGAGCCAGGTCGCCCACGGCGAGACCGTCCGCGAGACGGCGAACATGATCTCGTTCCTCACCGAGGTCATCGGCATCCGCGACGACATGTTCCTCGGCGCGGGGAACTCCTACATGCGCGAGGTGGGCGAGGCGCTCACCGACGGGACGAACCAGGGCGTCCTCCACCGCCGCCCGAGCCTCATCAACCTCCAGTGCGACGTCGACCACCCGACGCAGTCGCTCGCCGACCTCGCCTGGCTGAAGAAGCACTTCGGCGGCCTCGAGAACCTGAAGGGGAAGAGGATCGCCATGACCTGGGCCTACAGCCCGAGCTACGGCAAGCCGCTCTCCGTGCCGCAGGGGATCATCGGCCTGATGACCCGCTTCGGGATGGACGTGAGCCTCGCCTACCCCGAGGGCTACGGCCTGATCCCCGACGTCGTCGAGGTCGCGAAGAAGAACGCCGCCCAGAGCGGCGGGCGCTTCGAGGTCGTCAACAGCATGGAAGCCGCGTTCGCGAACGCGGACATCGTCTACCCGAAGTCGTGGGCCCCGTACGAGGTCATGGGCCGCAGGACCGAGCTCCTGAATGCGGGCGACAAGGACGGCCTGAAGGCGCTCGAGAAGGAGTGCCTCGCGAACAACGCGAAGTTCACGAGCTGGGAGTGCGACCGGAAGAAGATGAACCTGACGAAGGGCGGGAGGGCGCTCTACATGCACTGCCTCCCGGCCGACATCACAGACGTCAGCTGCAAGGCGGGCGAGGTGAGCGCCGAGGTCTTCGAGCAGTACCGGATCCCGACCTACCACGAGGCCGCGTACAAGCCGTTCGTCATCAGCGCGCTCATGTTCCTCGAGCGGATCGCCGACCCGGCCGCGAAGCTCGACGAGATCATCGCCCGCGGCCGGAAGCTGAGCGTCTGAGGAGGCGCGGCATGTCGCGCATCATCAAGTCGATCGACACCGAGGTGCGGAAGAGGACGGCGAAGCGCTGCCGCGAGCGCGGGATCGTCATCCCGACGTACAAGCAGATGCGGGACCCGCAGCTGATTCCCGAGAGCGCGAAGAAGAAGCTCGAGGGGGTCGGCCTCTGGGACGTCAACCCCGCGAACCTCTTCCGGATCACCTGGAAGAACGACCACGCCACCGGCCTCTTCGGCGGCCCGAACGTCCTCGAGATCCCGAGGGAGATCACCGGGGTGAAGGCCCGGATCGTCGGCCTCGTCGGGAAGTGGTTCCCGACGGGGGCCCACAAGGTCGGGGCGGCCTTCTCGTGCCTCGTCCCGCGCCTCGTGAGCGGCGAGTTCGACCCGGAGAAGCACAAGGCCGTCTGGCCGTCGACCGGGAACTACTGCCGGGGCGGCGCCTTCGACTCGGCGATCCTCGGCTGCCACGCCGTCGCGATCCTCCCCGAGAACATGTCCCAGGAGCGCTTCACGTGGCTCCGCACCATCGGCTCCGAGGTCATCGCGACGCCGGGCTGCGAGAGCAACGTGAAGGAGATCTACGACAAGTGCTGGGAGCTGAAGAAGGACCCGGTGCACGTCGTCTTCAACCAGTTCGACGAGATGGGGAACCCGATCTGGCACTACAACGTCACCGGCCCCGCGGTCGAGGAGGCGTACCAGGCCGTCCGCGGCCCGAAGGCCCGCCTCTCGGCCTGGGTTAGCGCGACCGGCAGCGCCGGGCCGATCGCCGCGGGCGACTACCTCAAGACTCGGTTCCCCGGCGTGAAGACCGTGGCGACCGAGGCCCTCCAGTGCCCCACCCTCCTCCGGAACGGCTTCGGCGACCACCGGATCGAGGGGATCGGCGACAAGCACGTCCCGTGGGTCCACAACGTGCGGAACACCGACGCGGTCGCCGCGATCGACGACGAGGACTGCATGCGCCTCCTCCGGCTCTTCAACGAGCCGGCGGGCCGGGAGCTCCTCGTGGCGGCCGGGGCGCCCGCCGACGCGGTCGGGAAGCTCGACCTCCTCGGGATCTCGTGCATCTGCAACATCCTCGCGGCGATCAAGGCGGCGAAGTACTGGGAGCTCGACGAGAACGACGTCGTCTTCACCGTCTTCACCGACAGCGCCGAGATGTACCTCTCCCGCCTCGCGGAGCTGACGGCCGAGCGCGGCGCCTTCACGGCGATCGACGCGGCGCGGACCCTCACGGGGAGCCTCGAGCGCCAGGCGACGGACAACTTCAAGGAGCTGACCTACCAGGACCGCAAGGCGATCCACAACCTCAAGTACTACACCTGGGTCGAGCAGCAGGGGAAGACCTACGAGGAGATCCAGGCGCAGTGGGACCCGGAGTACTGGCGAGAGCTCTTCGAGGACGAGGTCGTCCACTTCGACCGGCTCATCGAGGAGTTCAACGCGGAGGTCGGCCTCGGCTGACGCCGGGAGCCAGACGGAGAAACGGAGGTCGTGATGCGGCTCCTCATCCGGAACGGCACGCTCGTCACCTTCGGGAACCCCTGCCGGGTCCTCGAGGGCCAGGCGATCCTCCTCGAGGGGGGCCGCATCGCGCGCATCGCGCCCGCGGAGGAGATCCCCGGCCCGTTCGACCGCGAGATCGACGCCCGCGGGAAGCTCGCCCTCCCCGGGATCGTCAACGCCCACATGCACTACTACTCGACGCTCGTGCGCGGCCTCGGGAAGGCCGCGCCGAGCGCGAATTTCCAGGAGGTCCTCGAGAACCTCTGGTGGCGCCTCGACCGGAAGCTCTCCCTCGACGACGTCGAGGTGAGCGCGAAGGTCATCCTGGTGGACGCCATCCGGAAGGGGACGACGACCCTCGTCGACCACCACGCGAGCCCGGGGGCGGTGACCGGCTCCCTCGCGAGGATCGCGAAGGCGGTGAAGGAGACCGGGCTCCGCTCCTGCCTCTGCTACGAGGTGTCGGACAGGGACGGCGAGAAGGTCGCCGAGGAGGGGCTCGCCGAGAACGCCGCCTTCGCCCGGGAGTGCGCCTCCGCGAAGGACCCGCAGCTCCGCGCCCTCTTCGGCCTCCACGCCGCCTTCACCCTTTCCGACGCGACGCTCGGGAAGGCCGCGCGGATGGGGCGCGACCTCGGCGCCGGGTTCCACGTCCACGTCGCCGAGGCGGCCTCGGACGTCGCCGCGAACCGCGCGAAGCACGGCAAGTCGTCCGCGCAGCGGCTCATCGACCTCGGCATCCTCGGGAAGGGGAGCATCGCGGCCCACGCCGTCCACTGCGACGAGGCGGACGCGGACGCCCTCGCCGCATGCGGCGCCTGGGTCGTCACGAACCCCCAGTCGAACCTCAACAACGCCGTGGGCATCGCGGACGTCCTCGGGCTGACCCGCCGGGGCGTCCCCGTCGGCCTCGGGACCGACGCGATGACCGTCGGGATGCTCGAGGAGCTCCGCGTCGGCCTCTGGGCGCAGCACCTGAAGCAGGACGACCCGAGCTGCGGCTTCATGGAGCTGACCGGGGCGCTCTTCGTGAGGAACCCCGAGATCGCCTCGGCCCTCTGGGGCTTCCCGATCGGGACCCTCTCCGAGGGCTCCGCGGCCGACGTCATCCTGGTCGACTACCTCCCCCCGACCCCGCTGAACGACGGGACCGTCCTCGGCCACCTCGTCTTCGGCGTCTCGCAGGCCGTCGTCGACACGACGATCTGCGGCGGCCGGGTCCTGATGCACGGCCGCAGGCTCGAGATCGGCCTCGACGAAGAGGCCCTCGCGGCGGAGAGCCGCCGCCTCGCCACCGCGCTCTGGGAGCGCTTCTGAAGCACCCGAAGGAGGCCACGTGAGCCGTACCGCCGTCATCGCCGTCGGGGGGAACTCCCTCATCACCGACAAGGAGCACCAGACGGTGCCCGACCAGTTCCAGGCTGCGGCCGAGACGTGCCGGCACGTCGCCGCGCTCTTCGAGGAGCCGGGCCTTCGCGTCGTCGTGACGCACGGCAACGGGCCGCAGGTCGGGTTCATCCTCCGCCGCTCCGAGCTCGCCGCGGGCGAGCTCCACATGGTCCCGCTCGACTCGTGCGTCGCGGACACGCAGGGGGCGATCGGCTACCACATCCAGCTCGCGCTCTACAACGAGTTCAAGCGGCGCGGCGTCTCGAAGCAGGCGGCGAGCGTCGTCACGCAGTGCCTCGTCGACAGGGACGACCCGGCGTTCGGCAAGCCGAACAAGCCGATCGGCTCGTTCCTGACGAAGGAGCAGGCGGACCACCACCGGGCGAAGGACGGCTGGGACCTCGTCGAGGACGCAGGCCGCGGCTGGCGCCGCGTCGTCGCCTCGCCCCGGCCGAAGGCGATCCTCGAGATGAACGCCGTGAAGAGCCTCCTCGACGCCGGGTTCGTCGTCGTGGCGGCCGGGGGCGGCGGGATCGCCGTCGTCCCGAACGAGAAGGGGGAGCTGAAGGGCGCCGCCGCCGTCATCGACAAGGACTTCGCCTCGAGCCTCCTCGCGCGGCAGATCGGGGCCGAGCTCTTCGTCATCTCGACGGGCGTCGAGAAGGTCTGCCTGAACTACGGCAGGCCCGACCAGAAGGACCTCGACCGGATGACCGTCGCCGAGGCGAAGCAGTACTGCGCCGAGGGGCACTTCAAGCCGGGCTCGATGCTCCCGAAGATCCAGGCCGTCATCGAGTTCCTCGAGGGGGGCGGGAAGGAAGCCATCATCACCGACCCCGAGCACCTCGGCCTCGCGCTCGCCGGAAAGACCGGCACCCACGTCGTCCCCTGACCGGAAGACCAGGAGGCCCACGATGAACGCCACGGCCGTCGACGCTGTCTCCGCGGAAGCGACGCTGCTGAAGAACCCCCTCGCGAGGCCCGAGAACCGCTGGCCCGCGCCCGACCCGTCGGTCTGGACGTTCCACCGGCGGATGCCGGCGTACCGCGCGACGACGCTCTACGACTGCCCCGACCTCGCGGCGAAGTACGGCGTGAAGCGCGTCCTCGTGAAGGCCGAGACGCAGCGGCTGGGGCTTCCGAGCTTCAAGATCCTCGGGGCGTCGTGGGCGTCGTACCGGGCGCTCTGCGATCACCTCGGCTTCGAGCCGGAGCCGTGGGCGAACATCAACGACCTCTCCCGCCGGATCGCCTACCTGCGCCCCTTCTCCTTCGCGGCGGCGACGGACGGCAACCACGGCCGGGCGGTCGCCTTCATGGCGCGGCTCCTCGGCTTCTCCTGCCGGATCTTCGTCCCGAAGGGGACGGTCCCGGCGCGGATCCACGCGATCCAGAACGAGGGGGCCGAGGTGACCGTCGTCGACGGCGACTACGACGCCGCCGTCGCGCGATCGGCGGAGGAGGCGAGCGCGAGCTGCCTCGTCATCTCCGACACCTCCTGGCCCGGCTACGACGTGACCCCGCGCCGCGTCGTCGACGGCTACACGACGATCTTCATGGAGATCGAGCAGGCCCTCGCGGCCGCGGGCGTCGGCGCGCCCGACGTCGTGATCGTCCCGATGGGCGTCGGCGCCTTCATGTCGGCGGCCGTCAGCTACTACCGGAGCCGCCCGTGGAAGGGGGCGCTCGTCGGCGTCGAGCCGGCGGACGCCAACTGCATCCAGGTCTCGGCGGGAGCGGGCGAGATGACCGCCGTCCCCGGGCCGCACCGCTCGATCATGGTCGGGCTCAACTGCGGCCTCCCGTCTCCCGTCGCGTGGCCGCGCGTCTCCACGGGGGTCGAGTGGATGGTCTCGATCGGCGACGGGAGGGCGCGCGAGGGGATGCGCAACCTCGCCGGCGCGGGCGTCGTCGCGGGGGAGACGGGCGCGGCGGCCCTGGGCGCGCTCGCGGCGCTCGCCGAGGACGAGGCGACCGCGGCGTTCCGCGACTCCGGCCAGCTCGGCCCCGACAAGACCGTCCTCCTGATGATCACGGAAGGGGCGACGGACCGCGGCAACTACCAGGCCGTCGTCGGCCGGACCCCCGAGGAGATCGGGACGATCCTCACCGTGGCCCGCTGAGGGCCGCTCCGAACCGGGCCGCGAAGGCCCTAGACTGCCATCGCCACGTGAGGTGCCCCATGTCGACGACGCAGGTGGAACGGCCGAACGACGCGGCCCCGAACGAGACGGCCCCGATCGCCTTCCGCGTGAACGGGACGGAGATCGCGACCTCGAAGGACGTGAAGCTCCTGACCTTCCTCCGGGAGGACCTCGACGTCACCTCCGTGAAGAACGGCTGCTCCGAGGGGTCGTGCGGGGCCTGCATGGTCCTCGTCGACGGCAAGCCGACCCGCTCCTGCCTCACGACGACGGTCAAGGTCGCCGGGAAGAGCGTCGTCACCGTCGAGGGGCTCTCCGAGCGGGAGAAGGACGTCTACTCCTGGGCGTTCGCGAACGCGGGGGCCGTCCAGTGCGGCTTCTGCATGCCGGGGATGGTGATGACGGCCAAGGGGCTCGTCGACGCGAACCCCGAGCCGGCCTCCGAGGAGGTCGCGAAGGCGCTGCAGTTCAGCATGTGCCGCTGCACGGGGTACGTGAAGATCGAGAAGGGGATCAAGGACGCCGCGCGGCTCCTCCGCGAAGGAGAGGAGATCCCCGACGAGCACTCCGTCCCGCTCTCCGTCGGGGCGAAGATCCTCCGGGCCGACGCGCGGGAGAAGGTGATCGGCGGGGCCCGGTACGTCGACGACATGAAGGTCCCGGGAATGCTCCACGGGGCGGTCCTCCGCGCGCCGAAGGCGCGCGTGAAGGTCCTCGGGATCGACGCGAGCGAGGCGCTCGCGATGCCGGGGGTCGTGGCCGTGATGACCGCGGCCGACGTCCCGGGCGAGCGGCTCCAGGGGCACATCATCCACGACTGGCCCGCGATGATCGCCGTCGGCGAGGAGACGCGCTACGTCGGCGACGCCATCGCCCTCGTCGCCGCCGAGACGCGCGAGATCGCGAAGGAGGCGGCGAGGCGGATCCGCCTCGATCACGAGGTCCTCCCGCCCCTCGTCGACGCCCGGAAGGCGCTCGACGACGACGCGCCGAAGCTCCACCCGAAGGGGAACCTCCTCGCGAGGACCGTGCTCAAGCGCGGCGACCCGGACAAGGCGATCGCGGAGGCCGCGCACGTCATCCGGAAGAGCTTCCGGACGCCCGAGACCGAACACGCCTTCATGGAGCCCGAGAGCGCCCTCGCGATCCCGCACGGGGACGGCACGATGACCGTCTACACCGGGACGCAGAGCATCTACGACGACCACAAGGGGATCGTCGGCGTCCTCGGGGTCGCGCCCGAGAGCGTGAAGGTCATCAGCGCGTACGTCGGCGGCGGGTTCGGCGGCAAGGAGGACCTGATCGTCCAGCACCACGCCGCGCTCCTCGCCTGGAAGACGGGCTCGCCGTGCAAGGTGACGCTCGACCGTCAGGAGTCGATCCGCGTCCACCCGAAGAGGCACGCGATGGAGATGGAGTACGTCGTCGCGGCCGACGCCGAGGGGCGTGTCACCGCCGTGAAGGCGAACCTCCTCGAGGACACCGGCGCCTACGCCTCGCTCGGCGGGCCGGTCCTCCAGCGGGCCTGCACGCACGGCGCGGGGCCGTACAAGATCCCGAACGTCGAGATGGTCGGGACGGGCGTCTACACGAACAACCCGCCGGGAGGCGCCTTCCGCGGCTTCGGCGTCACGCAGTCGTGCTTCGCGATCGAGTCGTGCATGAACCTCCTCGCGAAGGAAGTCGGCGTCACCCCGTGGGAGATCCGGTGGCGGAACGCCGTCGAGCCGGGAGACGTCCTCCCGAACGGGCAGGTCTGCGACGACGGGACGGCCCTGAAGGAGTGCCTCCTCGCCGTGAGGGAGCTCTGCGAAAGACGGCCCGACGCGGGAATCGCCGTCGCGCTGAAGAACGCCGGCATCGGCGTCGGGCTCCCCGACGTCGGCCGCGTCCGGCTGAAGGTCGAGGGCGGAAAGGCCGTCATCTACACGAGCGCCGCCTGCATGGGGCAGGGCCTCGCCTCCGTCCTGATGCAGTTCGTCGCCGAGATCACCGGGCTCGACTGGGAGCGCGTCGTCGTCGCGACACCCGACACCTCGACCTCGCCGAACAGCGGGACGACGACGGCCTCGCGCCAGACGCTCTTCACCGGCGAGGCCGCCTGCCGGGCCGCCCGGGCGCTGAAGGCCGACCTCGACGGCGCGGCGCTCGAGGCGCTCGAGGGGAAGGAGTACCGCGCCGAGTTCTCGGGCGTGACCGACCCCTTCGCCTCCGACAAGCCGAACCCGGTGAGCCACGTCGCCTACTCCTACGCGGCTCACGTCGTCCTCCTCGACGCCGACGGGATGCTCGAGAAGGTCGTCGCCGCGCACGACATCGGCCGGGCCATCAACCCGGTCCAGGTCGAGTCGCAGATCGAGGGGGGCGTCGTCATGGGCCTCGGCTACGCCCTGACCGAGGACTTCCCGCTCAAGGAGGGCGAGCCGCAGGTGAAGTACGGCACGCTCGGCCTCTTCAAGGCGACGAAGGTCCCGCCGATCGAGTCCGTCATCGTGGAGAAGAACCCGTCGCCGCTCGCCCGCGGCGCCAAGGGGCTCGGCGAGATCGCGACGATCCCGACGGCCCCCGCGGTCGCCGG
>JBDIBE010000050.1:0-13241 GCA_039812785.1 Thermoanaerobaculia bacterium
CTCGAGACCCGGACGGACGAGGCCGCCCGCCTGCGCGCCGAGGCCGAGGCGGCCCGCGCCGCTCTCCGGGCCGCGGCGGAGAGGATCGAGGCGCTGCGGCTCGACGGCGGCGCCCTCCGGTCGGCCGTCACGAGGCTCATTTCGGGCGCTTGACACCCTGACGATCCGTTCACAGACTGGAGGGCCGATGCCGGCCGACACGCTCTCCCCCGCCGAGATCCTCGCCGAGTGGCAGACGGGCAGCCTCGACGACCTCGTCCAGCTCGGGATCGCCGCGTCCAGGGCCGGACAGTACGAGCGCGGCCTCGTATTCCTTGCCGAGGCCTACCGGCACCTCGGAAAGGAGCACCAGCGCCTCTCGGCGCCGCTCCTCTCGCACTACGGCCTCTGCCTCGCCCTCCACCGCGGCCGCATCAAGGAGGCCGCCGAGTTCTGCACCTTCGGCATCGAGAAGGACCGGTTCAACCCGGACGCCTACCACAACATGGCGCGCGTCTGGCTCGCGGGCCGGAGCCGCCGGAAGGCCGTCGACGCCGTCGAGAGGGGGCTCGCCGTCGACGCCCACCACAGGGGCCTTCGGGAGCTCCAGCGCGAAATCGGCGTCCGCAAGCGCCCCGTCCTCCCCTTCCTCCACCGGGACAACCCTCTCAACGTGTCGCTCGGGAAGATGCGCGCGCAGATGAAGGCGAAGGCCGCGGAAAAGGGATCGGGACAGGGCCCCGGCCGGCCGGCGCGCTGACGCCCTTCAGCGGATCTTCCGCGCCACCGCGACGCCGTCGCGCAGCGGGAGGATCGTCACCTCGAGGTCGGGGTGCCCGTAGCAGAGCCGGTTGAACTCGCGGATCGCCGCCGTCTCGGCGTCGTCCTCGCAGGCGGGAAGCCGGAGGGCGCCGTCCCAGAGCACGTTGTCCGTGACGAGAAGACCGCCGGCCCTGAGGCGCGGAACGGCCTGCCTCAGCACCTCGGGATAGCCTTCCTTGTCGACGTCGTTGAAGACGAGGTCGAACTCCCCCTCCGTCTCCGCGAGGCGCGCGAGCGCATCGCCGACCAGGACGGTCACGCGGTCGGCGAGGCCGGCTTCCTCGAGGTTCCGCCGCGCCTCGGCCGCGTTCTCCTCGGAGCCGTCGGTGTAGAAGACGCTCCCCTCCGGCCCGACGGCGCGCGCGAGCCAGACCGTGGAATAGCCGATCGCGCTCCCGAGCTCGAAGACGCGCCGCGCCCCGGTCATCCGCACGAGCTGCGCGAGCAAGCGCCCGACGGCCGGGCCGACGATCGGGATCCCGCGGCGCGCGGCCTCCTCCTCCATCCGCGCGAGGACGGCGTCGCGGGGTGGGAGGACGGAGAGGAGGTAGTCGTCGAGGCCGGCGAGGAGGAGCGACATCGCACGGAGTGTACTCAGCCGCGCGGCGCGTCCTCGAGGCGCACGGCCTCTCCCTCGCGGAGCGCTCCCTCCGAGACGACGCGGGCGTAGACACGGCTCTCGCCCGGGTGGTCCCTCTGGTCGATCCGGCGGATCTCCCCGCCGGCGAACGACGGGCGGATCTTCCCGCACGGCACGCAGTACGACGCGACCTCGAGGACGACGCCCCCTTCGAAGACGAGGCGCGCCCCGGGGACGACCCGCGTCCAGTCGAGCCCCTCGACCGTCACGTTCTCGCCCGAGCTCCCCGGCCCGATCGGATGCCCTTCCTCCCGGAGGCGGACGATCACGTCGAGGGAGAAGAGGGAGACGGCCCTCTCGGGCCCGCCGTGGTAGCGGCGGTCCCCCTGCACGTCGCCCGCGATCCCCTCCCTCGTCACGCGCGCCCCGGCGACGGGCGTCTTCGGCACGCCGCCGCCCGAGACGTTCAGGCGGTGGACCCGCCCCTCCGACCCGGCCCCGCTCCGCTCGCTCACGCTCCCTCCACGGCGCGGAGTATCGCGGAGGGGCCGGGCGCACGGAGCGGGGTCGCTCCGGGTTGCCCCGCGGGCCCTCCGGGGGCGAGACTCCCTCCCCGCGGAGGAATCGCATGAAGCTCGTCCCCGTCCTCGTCGCCGCGTCCCTGCTCTCCCCCGTCGCCACTCTCGACGCACAGGAGCGGCGCGACGGCGTCGTCTTCGCGCAGAAGAAGGACGCGAAGCTCGACGCGATCAAGGCGGAGCTCCGGAAGAAGGAGGAGCCGCCGGCGAAGAAGCGGATGTGGGTCGACTTCGCCGCCGTCGACGCGCCCAAGTCCGTCTCCGAGTTCACGAAGGTCTGGCACCAGCCCCCCGTCTGCCAGGGGCTCTCCGGGATGTGCTGGTGCTTCTCGACGACGTCGTTCCTCGAGTCGGAGGTCTACCGGCAGACGAAGAGGGAGATCCGGCTCTCCTCGCTCCACACGGTCTACTGGGAGCACGTCGAGAAGGCGCGCGGGTGGGTCCGCTCGCGCGGGACCTCCGTCTACGGCGAGGGCTCCCAGCCCGCGGCCGTCCTCCGGGCTCTCCGCGAGCACGGCGCCGTTCCCGCCGAGGCCTACACGGGGCTCAGGGGCGGGAGGAAGGACCACGACCACGAGTCGACGCTCTACGCGGAGATCAAGGCCTACCTCGACGGCGTGAAGGCCTCCGGCGCCTGGAACGAGGAGGCCGTCGTCTCCACCGTCCGCGCGATCCTCGACCACTGGCTCGGCGCGCCGCCGGAGAAGGTCGTCGTCGACGGGCAGGCGATGACGCCGAAGGAGTACCTCGCGAAGGTCGTGAGGCTGGACCCCGACGACTACGTCCCGTTCCTCTCCACGATGGCGGCCCCGTACTGGGAGAAGGCCGAGTACGCGGTCCCCGACAACTGGTGGCACGGGAAGGAGTACGTCAACGTTCCGCTCGACGACTTCCTCGGGGCGATCAAGCGCGCCCTGCGCGCCGGCTTCAGCGTCGCCGTCGCCGGCGACATGTCCGAGCCCGGCTACTCCATCGGCCCCCCCGGGATCGCCGTCGTCCCGACGTGGGACGTCCCGTCGGCGTACATCGACGCCCCGGCGCGCGAGCTCCGCTTCGAGAACGGCGCGACGACCGACGACCACGGCCTCCACGTCGTCGGCGTCACGACCCGGAACGGGAAGGACTGGCTCCTCGTGAAGGACAGCTGGTCGAGCTCGTGGAACAACGACCATCCCGGCTACTACTTCTTCCACGAGGACTACGTGAAGCTGAAGATGCTCTCGTTCCTCGTCCACAAGGACGCCGTGAAGGAGCTCCTCGCGCGCGTGAAGGGCTGAAGGAGGCGCCTTGACGGCGCCTCTGCCTCCCGCCCGCGGTTGGGGGGGGAAGAGGCCGCCTGACCACGCGACGCCGGCCGCGCACGAAACCCTTTGAGGCCGCCGGCGTATCGGAGGGAAGTCCCCGGTGCAGGAGGTGAGCTCGTGACGTCGTCCCGCGTCGCCCCCCTCGTCGCCGCCCTCGCCCTCGCGGCGCCTCTCTTCTCCGCTTCCGCGACGGAAGCCCCCGAGCCCGGGAAGCGCGGCGCGGCCCTCGAGACCGCGCTCGCCGCGAAGGACTGGGGACGCGCCCTCCCGCTCGCCGAGGAGGCGAGCGACGCCGCGGAGGAGGCCCACGTCGAGGCCCTCTATCGCCTCGCGCGGATCCACGCGCTGCTCGGCCAGCCGAAGGAGGCCCTCGACGCCCTCGAGCGCGCCCACGCGGCCGGGGTCGTCGACGTCTTCACCCTCAGGAAGGACGAAGCCTTCGCCGCGATGAAGGGGGATCCCCGCTTCCAGGCGCTCTCGAAGGCGATCGGCGTCAAGCGCTACATCGCCATGCTCGAGCGGAAGGACCGCGACGCCTTCCAGAAGCCCGACGAGGTGATGAAGGCCCTCGCCCTGAAGCCGGGCGAGCGGGTCGCCGACGTCGGCGCCGGCTCGGGCTACTTCACCCTCCGCCTCGCGCGGGCCGTCGGCCCGAAAGGGCTCGTCCTCGCCGTCGACGTGAACGCCGACATCCTCGCCTTCCTCGACGACCGCCTGAAGGAGGCCGGGATCACGAACGCGAGGACCGTCGTCGTTCCGAAGGACGACCCGCGACTTCCGCCGGCCGGCCTCGACACGGTCTTCATGGTCGACACCCTCCACTACGTCGCCGACCGGGCCGCATGGCTGAGGAAGGTCCGCTCCGGGCTCGCGCCGGGAGGGCGCGTCGTCGTCATCGACTACATTCCGAAGAGCCCGGAGGAGCGCCCCTGGGGGCCGCCTCCCGAGCAGAAGATGTCGCGCGAGGAGGTCGACGCCGCCATGGCCGATGCCGGCCTCGTCCCGGCGAAGGTCCACGACTTCCTCCCGGAGCAGTTCTTCGTCGAGTACGCGCCCCGGTAGGAGCCGGCGCCGCGGCCCGGTGCTAGTCTCGGCACAGGAGTCCGAACATGCGCAACCGAGTCGCCTTCCTCGCAGGCCTCTTCGTGCTCTCCGCGTCCGCGACCGCCCAGAATCCTCCCGCGCCGGCCCCGTCGCCGGCGTCCACCCCGCAGCCCGCCGCGGTCGAGGCGCCGTACAGCATCCACCAGATCGACCTCGAGCCGGCGGGGACGGCCTTCTCCCTCGACAAGCCGCGCCTCGAGGGGGACTACTGGGTGTTCACGAGCATCCCCGACCGGCAGCTCACGCGCGTGAAGAAGGAGCGCGTGAAGAAGATCACCCCGCGCTCGCACGACCTCTCGAAGGAGGTCGTCTGGCGGGTCGACCTCCTCCCCCAGGGCTCGATCCTCTCGAAGGACGAGCCGAAGCAGAAGAGCGGCGGCTACACGATCACGACCTGGAAGGAAGGGACGCTGATGAGCATCCGGAAGACGGAGGTCAAGTCCGTCACGAAGCTCGTCGGCCTCGACGCCTTCAAGGCTCAGCAGCTGGAGCTCGGCTCCTTCGTCCTCGAGGGGGAGATCCCGGAGAACGCCGGGCAGGCGCGCGTCCACGGCGGCTCCCCCGCCCCGGGCGGCGCGCCGGCCGCCGGGGGCGCGGCGCAGGGCTCGGGGAGCTGGACCTACCAGGGGAAGCCGGGCGTCACCGACGCCTACGCCCCGCCGAACGCCGTCCAGTCCCGACCCGGCGACGTCCCGAAGGCCGCCCCCACCCCGAAGTAGCTCGGGGTCAAGGCGCTCGGGGTCAGGTCTTGATTTTCTATTCTGGCTCGCCCCGGCCCGCGGCGTTCGCGCTCGCCGCCGTCCTCGCCCTCGGCCTGCTCGCCCCGGCGCCCGCGTGCGCGGAGCCGCCCGCCATACAGGGCCTCGACGCCCTCGCGCCCTCTCTCGACGAGCTCTACGTCGACCTTCATCGCCACCCCGAGCTCTCGCTCCACGAAACGCGGACGGCCGCGACGCTGGCCGCCCGACTCCGCGCCGCGGGGTGGGAGGTGACGGAGGGAGTCGGCGGGACGGGCGTCGTCGGCGTCCTCCGGAACGGGAAGGGGCCGACGCTCCTCGTGAGGACCGACATGGACGCCCTCCCGATGCCGGAACGGACCGGGCTCCCGTACGCGAGCGCGGCGACGGCGAAGGACGACGCGGGAGAGACGGTCCCCGTGATGCACGCCTGCGGGCACGACGTCCACATGACGGCCTGGGTCGGCGCCGCGACGCTCCTCGCGAGGGAGCGCTCGCGCTGGAGGGGGACGCTCGTCTTCGTCGGCCAGCCCGCGGAGGAGACGATCCGGGGCGCGGAGGCGATGGTGAGGGACGGCCTCTTCACCCGCTTCCCGAAGCCCGACTACGTCCTCGGCCTCCACGTGACGAACCTCCTCCCCTCGGGGAGCGTCGGCATCTCGCCCGGCCCCGCCTCGGCGGCCTCGAACGCCGTCGACGTCACGTTCCACGGTCGCGGCGGACACGGGGCGATGCCGCAGCGGACGGTCGACCCCGTGCTCATGGCCGCACGTGCCGTCGTCACGCTCCAGGGGGTCGTGTCGCGCGAGGTGAACCCCTTCGACGCGGCCGTCGTCACCGTCGGCACGTTCCACGCGGGGACGAAGCGGAACGTCATCCCCGACGACGCGAAGCTCGAGCTGACCGTCCGCTCCTACCGGCCCGAGGTCCAGAAGCAGCTCCTCGCGGCGATCGAGAGGGTCGCGAAGGCCGAGGCGGCGGCCTCCGGCGCTCCCCGCCCGCCCGACGTCGTCGTCGATCCGGGAGAAGCCTCGGAGGTCGTCGTCAACGACCCCGCCCTCTCGGCCCGACTCGAGGCGGCGTTCCGGCGCGGCCTCGGCGCGGATCGCGTCCTGCCCGCCGAGCCCTCGACCTCGTCCGAGGACTTCGGCGTCTACGGCCGCGCCGCCGGCGCCCCCTCCGTGCAGTTCCGGGTCGGTGCGACCGCGTCCGCCACGCTCGCCCGCGCGAAGGCCGAAGGGACCTTCGTCCCGGGCCCCCACAACTCCGCCTTCGCCCCCGACCGCGGGCCGACGATCCGGACCGGCGCCGCCGCCCTCGTCCTCGCGGCGGAGGAGCTCCTCGGCGGTCGCTCAGAATAGAAAATCAAGACCTGACCCCGTTTCTCCGGGAATAGCGGCGGCGGCGGTCGCGTTGAGACGCCGTCCCCGTTCGGGCCGATCCGTCGGGGAGCGAGGTGACGGGTGGGCGCGAAGGGCGGGCATGGCCGCGGCACGGCCGCGGCGCGGGGGGATCTCTTCTCGAGGCTGCTCGGGCTCGTGGAGCGGGCGGGGAACGCCCTCCCCCACCCGGCGACGATCTTCTTCCTCCTCTCGCTCGCCGTCCTCGGCGCCTCGGCGCTCGGCTCGTGGGCGGGCCTCTCCGCCGTCCACCCGGGGACGGGGAAGATGATCACGGTCGTCAACCTCCTCACCGTGGAAGGCCTGCACACGATCCTGGAGAAGACCGTCACGAACTTCACGAGCTTCGCGCCGCTCGGCACGGTCCTCGTCGCGCTCCTCGGGATCGGCATCGCCGAGGGGAGCGGCCTCATCGGCACCCTCCTCCGCCTCCTCGTCCTCTCGGCCCCGCGTCGGCTCCTGACGTTCGTCGTCGTCTTCGCCGGCGTCCTCTCGAACGCGGCGAGCGAGGTCGGCTACGTCCTCCTCATCCCGCTCGCGGCGGTGATCTTCCTCGCCGCGGGGCGGCACCCGATCGCCGGAATGGCGGCGGCGTTCGCGGGCGTCTCGGGCGGCTACAGCGCGAACCTCGTTCTCGGGACGATCGACCCGCTCCTCGCGGGCCTCACGCAGGAGGCCGCGCACATCGTCGACCCCGCGTACGTCGTCAGCCCCGCCGCGAACTACTACTTCCTCGCCGCCTCGACGTTCCTCGTCGCCGCCGCCGGGACGTGGGTCACCGAGAAGGTCGTCGTCCCGCGCCTCGGGAGCTACTCGGGCGCCGAGAAGGCCGACGGAGAGCTGCGCCCGCTGAGCGCCCCCGAGCGGAAGGGGCTCCGCAACGCCATCGTCGTCCTCACCCTCTTCGCCGCCGCCGTCCTCTGGGGCGTCGTGCCGGAAGGAGGCTTCCTCCGCGACCTGAAGTCGGGCGGCGTCCTCCACTCGCCGCTCCTGACGGCGATCGTCCCCTTCATCTTCCTCGGCGGCGCCATCGCCGGGGTCGCCTACGGAGTCGGCGCCGGGACGATGAGGAGCGACGCGGACGTCATGAAGTCGATGTCGAGGTCGATGGAGACCCTCGGCTCCTACATGGTCCTCGTCTTCTTCGCGGCCCAGTTCGTGGCGTGGTTCAACTGGTCGCACCTCGGGCTCGTCGGCGCCGTGAAGGGAGCCGAGCTCCTGAAGGCGACCGGCCTCGGCGGCATCCCGCTCATGCTCGGCTTCGTCCTCCTCTCGGCGGGCGTGAACCTCCTGATGGGAAGCGCCTCCGCGAAGTGGGCCGTCATGGCCCCCGTCTTCGTCCCGATGCTCATGCTCCTCGGCTACACGCCCGAGCTGACGCAGGCCGCCTACCGCGTCGGCGACAGCGTCACGAACGTGGTCTCCCCGACGATGTCCTATTTCGCCCTCATCCTCGCGACGGTCCAGCGCTACGACCCGAAGGCGGGCCTCGGCACGCTCATCGCGACCATGCTCCCCTACACCCTCGTCTTCCTCGCCTCCTGGAGCTTCCTCCTCGTGGCGTGGATCGCCCTCGACCTCCCCCTGGGACCGGGTGCCGGACTGCGGCTCGCTCCGTAGAATGTAATTTCAAGACCTGACCCCTTGGCCAAGGGGTCAGGTCTTGATTTTCTAATCTACGCCGGGCGGGCGGACATATCCGCCCGAGACGTCGGCGACGAGCTTCGCGACGTGGATCGCCGTCCGGTCCTCGAGGAACGGCCCGACGACCTGGATCCCGGCCGGGAGGCCGTCCCGCGTGAAGCCGACGGGCGCGGCCGTGCCCGGGAGCGAGGAGAGGCCCGAGAGCGCCGGCCAGCCGAGGAGCGTTCCGAGGTAGGGCTGCGGCTCGCCGTTGACGGCGAGCGTCCGCCGCGCGAAGTCGGGAGACTGGTCGTGCGGGAAGGCGGGCGTCGGGAAGGCCGGGCAGAGGAGCGCGTCGTAGCGCGTGAAGAGCTCCGCCCACTGCGCCCGCCGCCGCTCGCGCGCCTCCCGGGCGAGGTCGAAGTCGCGGTGGGTCTGCGCGGTGTCGCGCGCGAGGCGCGCGCGGAACGAGTCGTCCTCGGGCGGGAGCGCCGCGGCGCGGGAGCGGATCTTCTCGAACTGCCCCTCCGGCAGTCCGGCCGCCATGCTGCCGTAGAGGACGCGCATGAAGAGCCGCGCGTTGTCGGCGAGGGTGAAGCCAGGCCGCGCCTCGGTGTCGACCTCCGCCCCGGCGGCGCGGAGCTCTTCGATCACGGCCTCGAGCCGCTCGCGGAGCGCAGCGTCGACGGGCGCGGCGGGATCGTCGATCCAGGCGGCGAGGCGGTACTCGGAGAGCCCCTTCCGCCGCGGCGGCGGGAGGACGAGGCGCCAGGCGACGCCGTGCGCGTCGTCGGGCCCCGCGAGGAGGCGCATCGCGAGGTCGAGGTCGTCCGCGGAGCGGGCGATCGGGCCGGCCGTCTCGAGATCGGGCGCGGCGAGCGTCCCCGGAGGGCCCGGGACGTGGCCGCGCGTCGGGACGATCCCGAAGCTCGGCCGGTGCCCGAAGACGCCGCAGAAGGAGGACGGGATCCGGATCGAGCCGCCGAGGTCGCTCCCCGCCTCGAGCGCCGAGAGCCCCGCGCTCATCGCGACGGCCGAGCCGCCCGAGGAGCCCCCGGCCGTCTTCGTCGCGTCCCACGGGTTGTTCGTCGTCCCGAACGCGGCGTTGTACGTCTGGATGTCCATCGCCTGTGTCGAGAGGTTCGTCTTCCCGAAGACGACGGCCCCCGCCGCCTTCAGCCGCGCGACCAGGTCGGCGTCGCGCTTCGGCACGTGGGCCATCAGCTCGGGCGACCCGCCCGAGGTCGTCAGGAGCCCCTCGGTCTCGAACGAGTCCTTCACGGTGACGGGGAGGCCGTGGAGCGGCCCGCGGAGCTCCCCGCGGGCGCGCTCGGCGTCGCACGCCCGCGCCTCGGCGACGGCGCGGTCGGCGTCGAGCGTCACGACCGCGTTCACGGAAGCATGGAGCCGCTCGATGCGCGCGAGGTAGAGGCGAAGGAGCTCCTCGCTCGACGTCTCCTTCCTCTCGAGCGCGGCGAGGAGGGCCGTGGCGGGGCGGAACGCGAGGTCCGTCATCACCGTGCCTTCGCGGGACGGGCGTCAGCCCTTCTTCCGCGCCTCCTCGTGGAGCCAGCCGTTCGGCGCGCCGGCGACGTCGTTCCACTTCGTCTTCGCGGCCTTCTCCTTCTTCGCCATGAGCGCCGCGTGCCGCTCCTCCTCGACGAAGGCGAGGATCCGGCAGATGCACGACTCGCCGTCGACGAGGCGCCACGGGAAGGCGCCGATGACGGCGCGCTGGTTGAGGAGGAGGTCGATGTCGCCCCCCATGCACTCGGCGTGGATGATCCCGTGGTTGAAGAGCTCGAGGTGCATGAGCTGGTACTTGCCGTCGTCGTAGAACTCGTCGAGCGGCATGCCGTACTTCGCACGGAAGTGGGCGTCGGCCTCCTTGGCCTGCCGCGGCATCCACTGCCGGATGATCGTGTTCATCGGGTGGTCCGCGCTCCCGCAGTCGACGCCGATCCAGCGGAGCTTCCGCCTCTTCGCCCACTCGGCGAACTCCCGGTCCGGCCCGGGGTGCTTGACCATGTAGCGGATCTCGTCCGAGGTCGGCTGGTCCCACCCGTAGTGGTGGTAGCCGGTGTGGATGATGAGGATGTCGCCGTCCTTCACCTCGACCCGGTCCTCGACCATCTTCGAGGTGTAGACGTCGTAGTCGCCCACGGCGTCGGAGAGGTCGACGATCGCCCCCTCGTGCATCAGGAAGTCGAGCTGGAGGGCCGCCATGTCCTTCCCGGGCGAGTAGAAGTGGATCTCGCCGTCGAGGTGGGTCCCGAGGTGGTTGCTGTGCGTCAGGAGCTGCCCGTTCGCGCCGTTCGGCGCGAGCCGCTTGAAGTACTTCATCTGGAGCGGCTCGTAGGTGGGCCAGGCCGGGGTGCCGATGCCGAGGGGGATGGAAAGCTCGATCGGAAGCATGGACGGCTCCTTCGTGTTCACGCGCGGGAGGCGCGGACGTGCTGGGCGAACGCCTCGAGGGCGGCGTGGAACGCCTCCCAGGGCGGGTTGACGAGGCCGGCCCCCACCTGCCCGACGCCGGGCTCCCGGTGGGCGATGCCGGTGTTGATCTGCGGGAGGAGGTTCCTCTCCAGGGCGAGGCGGAGGTCGATGCCGGTCGGCGTCCCGGCGAAGCCGAGCGACGGGATCGCGAAGCCCGGGTTCGCGCCGAGGGTGATCCGGCGCATCGCGCGCGTCGCCGCGAGGGCGTCCTCGGCGCTCCCGCCGACGAACTGGACGATCGCGGGGGCGGCCGCCATCGCGAAGCCGCCGAAGCCGGCCGTCTCGGTGATCGCGCTGTCGCCGATGTCGGGGTTCGCGTCGGCCTCGCTGCGGCCCGGGAAGTAGAGGCCGCGCACCATCTGCGCCGGCCCCGTGAACCACCGCCCCGGCATCGAGGAGAGCTGGATGCCGAAGTCGGTCCCGTTCCGCGCCATGACGGTGACGAGCGAGGAGAGCGGCTCCCCCTCGGCGGCCTTCAGCATCGCCTTGCCGAGAGGCATCGAGAGGTTCAGGAAGAAGTGGTCGTTGCCGTTGACGAAGTCGAGGACGCGCGCGGCGCGCTCGCGGTCCGCCGTCGCGCGGACGACGGCAGACGCCACCTCGCGGAAGAAGAGCGACGTGCCGGCCCGGTTCCGGTTGTGCCCCTCGTCCCCCATCTGGAGCGCCTGCGCGAGGAGGTTCTTCAGGTCGATCGGCCCGCGGAGGGCGAGCGCCTCGGCGAGGACCTCTCCGAGCTCGTCCCTCATGAAGGCGAGCCGCGCGAGGACCTCCTCCGAGAAAGCGCCGTAGCGGAGGACCTTGCCGAGGCCTTCGTTCAGCGTGCAGAAGGTGCGCGCGCCGGGCCGTTCGCCGCCCCGGTCCTCCACGACGAAGACGGGCATCGACGGCGTGACGAGGCCGGCCATCGGGCCGACGGCGTCGTGGTGGTGGCACGGCTCGAACCGCACGCCGCCCGACGCCGCGAGCCGCTCGGCCTCGGCCGGGCCCCTCGCCCGCCCCTCGTACATCAGGCCGCCGATCACCGCGCCGCGCATCGGACCGCACATCCGCTCCCACGTCACGGGCGGGCCGGCGTGGAGGAAGAGGTCCTCGGCCATCCCCGGGATGACGTCGCGGGCGACGCCGATCCCGACGAGGTGCGGGCGGCTCGCGAGGAGCCGCGCGAGGGCGCGGCCGTTCGCCGCGTCGACCGCGGGCGCCGCGGGGCCGGAGAGGACCTCCGAGAGGAGCGCCATCCTTCGCGGGTCGCCCCCCGACGGCGGCTGGAAGTCGACGACCGTGACGGGCGCGCCGGCGGCGCGGGGCGCCTCGGCAACGGCGTCGATGCCGGCGTGGACGACGTCGACGGCTCCTTCGAGGAGGGCCGCGGCGTTCGGGCTCATCGCGTCACCTCCGAGCGGGCGGGGACGAGGAGGGAAGCCGCCGCCGCGGCCGCGAGGGCTGCGGACGGCTCGACGTGGATCCCGGCCAGCCGGAGGAGGTCCTCCTGCCGGGCCGTCCCCTGCGGATCGCGGCGCGAGCCGCAGACGGAGACGACGACGGTGAGCGGCCGGCCTCCGCGCGCGCGGCGGGCCGCGGCCACCGCGTCGACGATCTCGGGCGCCGGGTCGGGATGGGCGCCGTCGCCGAGGACGAGGTCGAGGAGGAGGACACGGACGGAGCGATCGGCGCCCGCGGCGCGGATCAGCTCGCAGCGCACCGTCTGGTCGACCATCGGGTGCGGCCGGCCCACGGTGTAGGCGTCGTCTCCCGTGTCGACGACGAGGCTCCCGGGCGGGAGCGGCGCGGAAGGCGAGAGCCTCTCGTCGGGGACGACGGTCGCGATCCCGCGCGAGGCGAGGACGCACCGGGCTTCCGCCGCGAGCGAGCCGCCGCCGAAGAGGCCGACGAGGCGCCCCCCGGCGCCGTCGGCCGGGCCGGCGACGGGAGCTTCGGCCGGCGAAGGCTCGACCACGGCGGCGCCCGCGTGACACGAGGCGGCGCGCGCCGCCTCGTCGATCGAGCCCGCGTAGAGGACGCCGTCGACGAGGCCGCGCCGCTCCTCGCCGAGGTAGCGGACGACGACCGGCTTGCCGAGGGAAGCGAGCACGCCGTGGAGCCGCGCCGCGACGGACGTGGCCGGGTGCTTCGCGACGACGGCGACGCACTTCGTCTCCGGGTCGTTCGCGAGGAGCGCGAGCCCCGCTTCCGTCATCCGGCCGCCGACCGCCTCGGAGAGGTCGCGGCTCCCGGTGCCGATCGCGTGCGAGACGCCGACGCCGGCCCGGTCGAGGAGGCAGGAGAGCTCCTGGATCCCGGTGCCCGAAGCGCCGACGATCCCGACGGGGCCGCGGCCGACGCGGTTCGCGAAGCCGAGGCCGACGCCCGAGAGGATCGCCGTGCCGCAGTCGGGCCCCATGACGAGGAGGCCGAGGCCGGCGCCGCGCGCCTTCAGCGCGACCTCGTCGGCGAGGGAAACGTTGTCGGAGAAGAGGAAGACGCTGCGGCCGGCGTCGAGGGCGCGGTGCGCGACGAAAGCGGCGTAGAGGCCCGGGACGGCGACCGAGACGAGGTTCGCACCGGGGCGCGCCTCGAGCGCTTCGACGACGGTCCCGGGGCGCGCCTCGGCGGCGCCCGCG
>JBDIBE010000051.1:0-13226 GCA_039812785.1 Thermoanaerobaculia bacterium
CGGCGGATCTCCCCGGCCGTCACCCGCTCGCAGCGGCAGACGACGTCGTCGTCGTCGATCCGCGCGACGTTCTCCTCCATCGCCTGCGTCACCCACGGCTCCTGGACCTGGATGCCGGCGATCCGCTCGGCGATCTCGGCGGGCGCCTTCACCTTCACGAGGAGGGCGTGGTCGGCGAACTTCGGCGCCCTCACCTTCGCGACCGGGACGTGCCCGAGGACCTTCCCCAGCGTGTCCAGCACCGTCACCATGTCGCCTTCCCGAATCGTCGTCTTCGGGAACTCGAACGGGATCGAGACGAGGACGCCGTCGGCGTCCTTCTTCCGGTAGTCGACGAGCGTCACGGCGAGCCCCGGGCAGACGGCGACGCACTGCTCGCAGGCGATGCAGGCGCTCTCGTCGAACGTCGGGACGCCGAGGATGTCGTCCCCCTCGATCTTGATCGCCCCCTTCGGGCAGATCGACGTGCACGGGTTGCAGGGGATCTCCTGGGAGCAGTGGAAGATCGGGAAGACGCCCACCTCGTGCTCCGGGATCTCCTCGGTGATGACGGCGCCGGGGCGGGACTTCAGGATCTCCGCCGTCCGGTGCCACTCCGGCGGCACCTCGCCGACGTCGCGCCCGAGCATCCGGGCGATCTCCGTCCCGCGGATCTTCCCGGTGAACATCGCGGCGCTCGCCTCGGCGATCTCCTCCGCGTCTCCGGCCGCCACGACCGGCAGGCCGAACTCCTTCGCCTTCCTCAGGAACTCGTCGACCGGGTCGAGGCCGACGGCGACGAGGAGCGTGTCGCACGCGAAGGTCTTCTCCGTCCCGGGGACGACCTTCCAGGAGGCGTCGAGCTTCGCGATCGTGACGCTCTCGACCTCCTCCTTCCCGTTCGCCGAGACGATCGTGTGGCGGAGGTGGATCGGGACCCCCATCCGCACGAGCTTGTCCTTGTGGACCTTGTAGCCGCCGCACTCGTCGAGCGCCTCGCAGAGGCCGACGACCTGGATCCCCGCCTGGAGCGCGTGGTAGGCGCCGATGAGGCCGACGTTCCCGCCGCCGACGACGAAGAGCCGCTCGGAGGGGCGCACGAGGTCGCGGTTGACGAGCGTCTGGAAGGCGCCTGCGCCGTAGACGCCGGGGAGCGTGTTCCCCCTGAAGACGAGCGACTTCTCGCGCGCCCCCGTCGCCACGAGGAGGACCTGCGGCCTCACGAGGAAGTAGTGCCCGCCGCGGAGGACGCCGACCTTCCGGTCGGAGAAGACGGCGAGGGCCGTCGTCTCGGTCCAGAGGCGGACGTTCTTGTACTGCCGCACCTCGTCCTCGAGCTTCTTCCCGATGTCCATGCCGCGCGTCCCGGCGTGGCACGCCTCGATCGAGCCGAAGAACTTGTGCGTCTGGAGGACGAGCTTGCCGCCGAGGGCGGCCTTGTCGTCGACGAGGACGACGTTGACGCCCGCCTTGCCGAGCTCGATCGCCGCGGCGAGGCCGGCCGGGCCGCCGCCGAGGACGAGGCACTCGGTCTCGATCGTCTCGACGTCGTGGAAGCGGAGGTCGCCCGAGGCGTCGAGGAGGGTGGCCTTGCCGTCGAGCGGCTCGACCTTCATCCCCTCGGTGACCGGCACCATGCACGACTTGACGCTGAGGCCGTTCGCGACGACCGCGCACTGCGCGCACTGGCCGTTCGCGCAGAAGATCCCCTGCGGCGAGCCGTCCTTGTGGTGGTGGCCGAAGACGCGGACGCCGTTGGCGAAGAGGGCCGAGGCGATCGTCTCCCCGGGCCGCGCCTTCAGCGCCTCGCCCTTCCACGTGAAGGGCACGACCGCCCCGCCCGGGATCGCGAGGATCGGGTGCTCCTGGATCCTGTAGTCCGACATGTGGCTCCTCGTTCCCGCCGCTCCGGCCCCGCGGAAACGCGGTCGTCGGGGGCGGGCTCGGGCGCGCTCCCCTGGCGGGGGCGGCCCAACAGGCGAGGATAAGGACGACGGGGGCCGCCGTCCAGCGAGGAGGCCGCCCCATTGCACCGATCCCTCCCCATCGGTTGGTCGCGTCTCTATGATCCGCGCATGAACAGGACTGCGGCGGTCCCATATGGGAACAGAGCGGGAGCACCCGAAAACGCCTCGTTCGACGTCGTCGTCATTGGCGGCGCGATCGCCGGCGCGTCTGCCGCGATCCTCCTCCGGCGCCGCGCGCCGCACCGCCGCGTTCTCGTCGTGGAGAAGAGCGCGGAGTTCGACTGGAAGGTGGGCGAGTCGACCGTCGAGGTCTCCTCGTACTTCCTGATCCGAGTCCTGAAGCTCTACGACCATCTCAGCCGCGAGCAGCTCCCGAAGCAGGCGTTCCGCTACTGGTTCCACAACGGGAGGGCGGCGCGCCTGCGCGAGGCCTCCGAGGTGGGGCCGACGCAGCTCGCGCGGACGCCGAGCTTCCAGCTCGACCGCGCCGTCCTCGACGGCCACGTCCTCCGGATGGCCGAGGCGGAAGGGGCCGAGGTCTGGCGGCCGGCGAAGGTCGTCGACACCACGCTCGAGGGCGAGGCCGGGAACACTCTCACCGTCGAGAAGGCCGACGGCGCGCGCGTCGCCGTCCGCGCGAGGTGGGTCGTCGACGCCACGGGCCGCCAGGCCCTCCTCGCGCGGAGACGCGGCGGCGTCGAGCCGATCGACGGGCACCCGACCTCCGCCATCTGGGTCCGCTACCGGGGCGTGAAGGACCTCGACGGCCCCGAGGTCGTCGGGACCGACCCGGCCGACCCTTTCTCGCGCGCCGTCGTCGCGGCCCGCCGCCTCGCCACGAACCACTTCACCGGCTGGGGCTACTGGATCTGGTTCATCCCGCTCCGCGGCGGCGAGACGAGCGTCGGCCTCGTCTGGGACAAGAGGCTCGTGCAGCCCGAGGGGGCGACGCCTCTCGAGAAGCTGACGCGCTTCCTCGACGCGAACCCCCTCACGCGCGAGCTCCTCGAGCACGCCGAGCCGGTCGCGGGAGACTGCCGCACCTACGGCCACCTCCCCTATTTCGTCGACCGCTTCATCGGCCCCGGCTGGACGTGCGTCGGCGACGCCGGAGGGTTCCTCGACCCGTTCTACTCGCCGGGCCTCGACCAGATGGCGTTCTCGACGCACATGCGGGTCGACCTGGTCCTGAAGGCGCTCGCGGGCGCCCCCGCGGAGGAGATGGAGAGGGAGTACGCGGACCACAACGCGCGCTACGGCCGCTTCTTCCGCTACTTCTACGAGTCGATCTACCGCGACAAGTACCACGTCATGGGCGACTACGACCTGATGACGATCGCCTTCCTGATGGACACGGCGCTCTACTACCTCGTCGCCGTGAAGCCCCTCTACAACGAGTCGGCCTCCCGGCTCGGCATGCCCCCGTTCTACGGCGACGGCGCCGAGCTCGGCCTCCGGCCGATGAAGTTCTACGCGCGCCGCCTCGTCGCGATCGCGAAGCGGAAGAAGGCGCTCGGCGTCTACGGGAACCACAACGCCGGTCGCCGTCCGCGATTCGTCGGCTTCACGCTCCGCTCCGGGGCGCACGTGATGCTCTGGCACGGCCTCCTCCGCTGGGCGAAGGCGGAGGTCGCGAACGCGCGGACGTACCTCTGGAAGCCGAAGCCGGTCGAGGGGCCGGGGCCGCTCCTGCCTCCGCGTCTCGCGGCGGCGGCGGCGGACGGGAGCGCCGGGGTCGCCGCCCGTGGCTGACGCGGCCGCGCCCTCCGCCTTCGACGTCGTCGTCTGCGGCGGCGGCCCCGCGGGCTCGACCGTGGCGGCGATCCTCGCGCGGGCGGGCCGCTCCGTCGCGCTCTTCGAGCGGGAGCGTTTCCCGCGCTTCCACATCGGCGAGTCGCTCCTGCCGTGGAACGTCCCGCTCTTCCGGCGGCTCGGGGTCCTCGAGAAGCTGGAGGCGGCCGGCCCCCAGGTGAAGTACGGCGCCCGCTTCTACCACCAGGGGACCGACCGCTCCCGCCTCGTTCGGTTCGCCGACGCCTTCGACGGCGCGCCCGCCTCGGCCTTCCAGGTGAAGCGGGCGGAGTTCGACGCGCTCCTCCTCGGGCACGCGCGCGCCTCGGGCGTCGACGTGAGCGAGGGGGCCCGGGTCGAGGAGGTCCTCTTCGACGGCGTGCGCGCCGTCGGCGTCCGCGTGAAGGGGCCCGGCGAGGAGGAGAGCCGCGAGGTGAGAGCGAAGGCCGTCGTCGACGCGACGGGGCGGGACGCCCTCCTCTCGCGCCGGCTCGGCGGCCGCCGGAAGGACCCCAGGCTCGACCGCTCCGCGGCGTTCGCCCACTTCTCCGGCTTCCGGAGGGCCGACGGCCCGGAGGGGGGCGACATCGTCGTCGTGACGACGGCCGACGGCTGGTGGTGGCTCATCCCCTTCGCCGACGGGACCGTCTCGGTGGGCGTCGTGATGCCGTCGTCCCGCTTCGCGCGGCGGGCCGGGAGCCTCGAGGAGCTCCTCGAGGAGCGGATCGCCGCGACGCCCGAGGTCGGCGCGCTCCTCGAGGGGAGCCGGCGGCTCGGCGAGGTCCGCGCCATCCCGGACTATTCCTATCGGACGCCGCGCACCTCGGGCGACGGCTTCCGCCTCGTCGGCGACGCGGCCTGCTTCCTCGACCCGGTCTTCTCGAGCGGCGTCCTCCTCGCGATGTCCTCCGCGGAGATGGCCGCGGAGGCGATCGGCCGGGCGCTCTCGCGCCGCGGAAGGGTCGACGCGGCGGACTTCCGAGGGATGGAGAAGCGGTACGGCCGCGCGATCGCCCGCTTCCGCCGCTTCGTCCACGGCTTCTACGAGCCGCACGTCCTCGAGACGTTCTACACCGAGTCGCCATGGCCCCTCGTCACCGGCGCCGTGACGACGGTCCTCGCGGGCGCGGTCTTCCGCCCGAGCCTGAAATCGCGGCTCGGGACGGCGGCGTTCCACCTCGCCTCGCTCCTGATCCTCGCGAAGCAGAAGGCCATCGGCGCCGGCCCCTTCGAGCGGGCCACCGGCCTCGTCGTGGAGCCACGACGCTACGATCCGGATTCGTCCGGAAGGAGGTCCGCATGAGCCCTCGCACGTCCCGCGCGAAGACCGTTCTCCTCGTCGCCGCCCTCGGCAGCCTCGTCGCGCTCTCGCCGCCCCTGGCCGCCGAGGAGCCCCCGAAGCACGAGGCGCCCCCGACGCCCGTTCCCGCGCCGCCCGGCTCCGGCGCCGCGGCCCTCGAAAGGCTGAAGGCCCTCGCGGGCGACTGGGTCGAGGTGGAGCCGAAGATGGGGCCGGAGGGGCACGTCGCCGAGAGCTACCGGGTCACCGGCGCCGGCTCGGCGCTCGTCTCGACGCTCGCCGGCGGGACCCCGTACGAGATGGTCTCCGTCTACCACCGGGACGGAAACGACCTCGTCATGACGCACTACTGCGCGGCGCAGAACCAGCCCCGCATGCGGGCGAAGAAGGTGACGGGAAACGTCATCGCGATGGATTTCGACGGCGGCACGAACCTCGACCCGGCGAAGGACATGCACATCCACGCCGTGAAGATCGAGCTCCTCGGCCCCGACGAGATCCGGGAGACCTGGATCGGCTGGAAGGGCGGCAAGCCCGAGGAGCCGCCGCTGACGCTTCACCTGAAGCGGAAGAAGGGCTGAGGCTCTTCGATCAGGGTGGGGCCCCGGCGTCCGCCGGGGCCCTTCCCGCGCCTCAGGCCGCGAGCATCCGTTTCCGGTCGCGGTACGCGACGCCCGCGACGGCGAGGAAGACGAGCTCGACGAGGGCGACGAGGAGCATCCACTTCACGACGGGCGAGTCGCCCATGCCGTAGGAGTGCATGCCGACGTTCAGGACGAAGTTCACGCCGAGGTAGGTCATCAGGATCGTCTGGAACGCGGCGATGCTGATGACCGCGACGCCGAACGTCCCGATCACCTTGTCGACCTTCAGGTGGAGGATCGCCATGTACGCGAGGAACGCGACGAGCGACCAGACCTCCTTCGGGTCCCAGCCCCAGTAGCGGCCCCACGACGAGGCGGCCCAGACGGAGCCGGTGAGGATCCCCGCGAGCAGGAAGATCGACCCGACGAACATGTACCAGTAGAGGAGCTCGTAGAGCTTCTCGACGAGGGCGCCCTTCCCCTTGCCGAACGCCGCGAAGCCGACCTGCATGTGCGCGACGACGAGGCCGAGCGCGAGGACGGCGTAGCCGACCATGATGATCGGGACGTGGATCGCGAGCCACGGCGTCCCGGCGAGGACCGGGGCGATCGGGTGGATGAAGCGGTCCATCGGGAGGAGGTCGGTGAGCGCCATCGTGAGCGCCGACATCGCCGCGGCGTTCAGGACGACCGTCCGGTTCCTCATCAGGAGGTAGGCGATCACGGCGAACAGGCCGACGCCCCACGCGAGGAAGAGGAGCGACTCGTACATGTTCGCCGCCGGGATCCGCTCTCCCGAGGCCCAGCGCATGCCGATCCCCCAGGTCATCGCCCCGAAGCCGAGGACGAGGAGGCCGAAGGAGGCCCAGTCGAGCGCCCTGCTCGCCTTCACCCACGCCCCGATCGAGACGAGGAGCGAGGCGAGGAGGACGACCCAGGCGACGCGCGAGGGGTTGACGCGGTTGTAGAGGATCTCGAGCTCGACCTTGTCCTTCGTCGGCCAGCCCGGCAGGCGCGGCCCGTTCGCGAGGGCGAGGAGCGCCGGCGTCGAGACCTCGAGCGGCAGGTTCCAGCGGGCCTTCGGGTTCCCGGGCGCCGGGATCGGCCGGACGACGTCGCGCTGGAGGACGCCGTAGAGGGCGTTCAGGCGCGCCTCGAGCTTCTCGGCGTCCTTGAGGACGCCCGTCCTCGGCATCTCCCGCTGCTCGGCCATGCCGGCCTGCTGGATGAGCTGCATGACCCGCTGGCTCGAGACGAGCTGCTCGAAGGACGCGTGCCGCGCCCGCGGGTCGAGCCCCGCGGCGGCCGCCAGCGCCTTCGTCACCTTCACGGCGGGCGCGGCCGCGGCGGCCTTCGGGTCGAGGAGCCAGCCGAGGAAGGTCGCCGCCGGGTCCTCGCCGTTCCAGGAGTGCGAGCCGGTGACGTTCCAGACTGTCTCGCGCGCGAGCGTGTCGAGCGGCATCACCCGCCCGTCGTGCTGGACGGGGAGGCGCTTCAGCGCCTCTACGTGGGCGGGCGTCAGCTCGGCCCGCGCAGGGGCCGCGAGCGGCAGGAGCGCGAGGGCGAGCGCGAGCGCCTTCCCCATCGTCGGGAGCGAGATCCCGCCCTGCGTCGCCTTCGCCATGCCGGCCTCCCGCTCGCGCGCCTGCCCGACGCGCGTCAGGAGGACGATCACCATGCCGAGGACGAGCGTCACGTAGCCGGCGAAGACGACGAGCTGGCCCGGGTCCCTCGAGACGGAGAGGACGGTCGCCTCTCTCCCCCCCTGCTGCTGGTAGCTCGACTGGAAGAGCGACCAGCCGCGGTGGTGAAGCGGGCTGTTCATGAAGATGCGGGTCGGGAAGCTCTTTCCCGTGTCGAGGTCGGTCACGACGACCTGGCTCGCGAAGCCCGAGGGGCGCATCGTCCCCTGGTAGGTGTCGAGGACGAAGTCGTCGAGCTTCACCGCGAACGGGAGCCGGTGCTGCGCGAGGACGTTCCCGTGGTTGTCGCGCTCGACGGCGACCGAGCCCGACTCCCCCTCCCAGAGCGCGAGCTGCCCCTCCTCCTTCCCGAAGTAGGTCAGGGAGGCCCCGACGAAGATCAGGAGGAGCGAGGCGTGGGTGACGAAGAAGCCGGTCCGCTTCCTCCCCCACGGGAAGAGGCTCGCGAGGGAGCAGGCGACGTTGATGCAGAAGAGCCCCTCGAGCCCGAGGAACCACCAGGAGTAGTAGACGAGCCTCCCCGCCGTCGCCGCGTCCGTCCGCGACTCGAGGATCGTCCCGGCCGAGAGGCCGATCAGGAGGACGACGAGGAGGATGACGGCGAGCTTCAGGGAGGCGAGAGTGTCGACGAGCTTCTTCAAGGGACCGTCCTTGCGGGCGAGATCTCGGGCGGGAAGCCCGAAAAAGCCCCGAATGGTCCCATTTCGGGGCGGGGGTGTCGAGGAGGGGCCGGGCCGTGACGCCCCTCACCGCCCCGTCTCCCCCCGGCCAACCGCCTCTCCCCCGGCGCCGTCTCTCCCGGCGGAACGGACGAAACCAGGAGGACGACGATGAACCCGAACCGATTCCGCACCGCCCTCGCCGGCGCCCTTCTCTCCCTCGCGCTCTTCTCCTCCGCCGCCCAGGCCGCCCGCGTCGTCGTGAAGGTCGGCCCGCCCGCCGCCCGCGTCGAGGTCCGCGGCGTCGCACCTTCCCCGCGCCACGTCTGGGTCGGCGGATACTGGAGGTGGAACGGCTCGGCTCACGTCTGGGTCGCCGGCGGCTGGTACGTGCCCCCCCGCCACCGGGCCGTCTGGGTCGACGGCCACTGGCGGAAGGTGCCCGGAGGCTGGGACTGGGTCTCCGGCCACTGGCGGTGAGATCCATCCGGACCGAAAAGGCGGAGAATAGGAACAGGGTGGCCTCCACCCGGCAGCTTCCTCGGGCGGCCCCCCGGGAACGCCCGCCGGCCTCGCGCCGGCGGGCGTCGTCGTCTCCGGCGGCCCCCTACGGCAGGAAGCCGAGGTCGGGGGCGTCGAAGCGGGCGAGGTTCGGGAAGACCGAGCCGAGCTGCGAGGGCGGCACCCCGAACCACCTCACGAGCGTCGCGGCGTACGGGTCGACGGCGGTCGTCGGGATCCAGCGCCCCTCGGTCGCCGCGTCGTCGGGCCCCGCGAGGGCGAGCGTCGGGTACCGGCCGTAGAAGTCGCCCCCCTTCACCGCCCCGCCGAGGACGAGCTGGTGGCTTCCCCAGGCGTGGTCCGAGCCGCCGCCCGAGTTCGGCTGGAAGGTCCGGCCGAAGTCGGAGAGGGTGAACGTCGTCACCGCGCTCTCGACGCCGAGCTCGACGGTGGCGGCGTGGAAGGCCGCGAGCGCCTGGCTCGCCTGCGAGAGGAGGTTCTGCTGGGTGTTCAGCTGCCCGGCGTGCGTGTCGAAGCTGCCGTGCGAGACGAAGAAGACCTGCCGCGAGAGCTTCAGCGTCTCGCGCACGGCGACGACCTGGGCCACCGTCTGGAGCTGCCGCCCGATCGAGGTCGTCGGGAAGGCCGTCGCCGGCTTCGGCCCCTTCGCGAGCGCCGCGACGAGGTCGTCGAGGTCGTCGATGGCGTTCCCCGTGATCGCGCTCTGCTCGTCGACGAGCGCGGCGCCGGTCTCGAGCGCGAGGAGCCTCCGGAGGGCGGCGTAGCGGGCCTTCGAGGCCGCGTCGGAGCCGAAGCCCGAGAGGCTCGTCCCCGGGACGAGGGGCCGCGCCCTCTCGCCCGTGCCGAAGAGCGGGACGCCCGAGGTCGAGACGACCATAGGGAACGACGTCGCGTTCGAGGAGGCGAGGAGGTCGGCCGTCCGGCCGCCCCAGCCCGTCCGGGCGAAGGGGTCGGTCGAGGAGGAGACGGCGGCCTGCCAGAGCGCCTGCTGGTCGGAGTGGGAGAAGAGGCTGTCGGGGCGCGGCGCCCCGGCGGCGTACTCCGCGCGCGTGATCGGCTCGGCGAGCGGGCCGACGTTCGCGACGACGGCGAGCTTCCCCTGCTCGTAGAGAGGGTGGATCTCCGCGAGCGCCGGGTGGAGGCCGAAGGCCGCCTTCTGGCTCGCCGCGGTCACCTTCAGGAGCGTCTCCTTCGGGAGGTTGAGCGAGGTGCCGCGCACCTTCTGGTAGGAGGCGTAGTCGTCGTACGGGACGACGGTGTTGTTCCCGTCGTTGCCGCCGAGGAGGAAGAGGCAGACGAGGGCCCGGTAGTCGCCCGGCGCGGCGGGGGCCGCCTCGAGACGCGAGAAGCGGTCGATCGTGGAGAAGAACGCGGCGGCCCCGAGGCCGCACCCGAGGTCGGAGAGGAACTGGCGGCGGCTCTTCATCGCGGTGCTCCCCGGCTCCTTCAGCGAGCGACCTGGTAGAGGGAAGAGGCGGCGACGAGGTAGACCGCCGTCTGGACGCGGCCGGAGGGGTTCGAGGCCGGGACGGCGGCGACCGCCTCGGCGATCGCCCGGGCGGCCTCTCCCGGCATCGTTCCGTGGAGGAGGAGTCGGTCGAGGACCGAGACGAGCGCCTCGGGCGAGGCGGCGAGCTTCGCGAAGCGCGAGAGGTCGACGGAGGTCCCTCCCGTCTCCGAGCCGCGGCCGATGCCGCTGCCGACGAGGCTCCCGACGAAGTTCACGCGGGAGATCGCCGTCGTGGACGACTGGATCCCGAACTCGGGGCCCTGGAGCCCCTCGACGGCCTCGTACGCGTGCGGGTAGTAGCCGAAGACCGTCGGCGGGTTGTAGAGGCTCTGGCCCATGCTCGAGGCCTGCGCCGCGAGGACGCCGTCGCTCGTCGCGCCGAGGGCGCGGCAGAGGTTCGTCACGAAGAGGACCGGCTCGCGGAGCCGCCCGTACGCCGGGGCGCTCCGGACCGCTCCGCGCGCCTCCGGGTCGAGGAGGATCGCGCGGACGACCGCGGCGAGGTTGCCGCGGGCGCCCTTCCCGTCGTCCGCGAAGACGCGCGCGACCCGGGCGACGTACTGCGGGCTCGGGTTCGACGTGACGAGGCGCTGGATGAGCTGCTTGCCGACGAAGGGCCCGACGTTCGGGTGGTGGAAGACGTTGTCGAGCGCCTGGTCGAGGTCGACGGCGCCGTCCTGGTTCGCCGGGAGGACGGAGTGCGGCGCGCCCGGGTCGTCGAGGAGCTTCTTCTCGCCCTTGTCGTGCGTCGCGTCGAGGCCGGCCGCGTTCCGGTAGAGCCAGAGGGGCGCCTTCCAGTTCGGCGGGTTGCTCTTCTTCGGCGAGGCGCCCGGGAGGGTCGCGTAGGTCCAGCCGGTGAAGACGCGCGCGAAGGCCCGGATCGTCTCCTGGCCGTAGGCCGGGACGGGCTCTCCCTTCGCGTCGAGGACGTACGTCCCGTCCTCGTTCAGGAGGTGCGTGCCGATCGAGAAGAGCTGCAGGAGCTCGCGGGCGTAGTTCTCGTCGGGCGGGACGAAGCCCGGCGCCGTCGCCGCGGCGTTGTCGACCATGTCGAGGTAGCCGCCCATCGCGGGGCTGAGCGTCAGCTCGCCGAGGAGGACCCGGTAGCTCCCGAGGGCGTTCCTCTGGAGCAGGTTCAGGTACGGCCCGACGAGGCTCGGCTGGCGGAGCTTCACCCCCGAGACGACGAGGATCCCGTGGAGGGCGAGCGCGACGCGCTGGCGGAGCTGGTCCTCGCCCCGGAGGGCGTTCTCGAAGAAGCGGACCTGAAGCGGGTACATCGAGTAGTTGTCCCGCGCGCAGGTCGAAGGGCTCCCGTCGGGGCAGCCGGTCTGCTGCGAGAGGGGCATCTGCGGGAGGTCGGGGAACTCCGACGGCGCCGCGGCGAGCTGCTCGTCGAGGTACCTCGCGAAGCCGACCGACGAGACGTGCGCGATCAGCGCCTCGGTCGGCCCCATCGTCGCCTGCTCGAGGAAGCGGACGACGTCGGCGTGGGCCGGCCCGCGCGCCACGGGCGAGACCGCGACGGCGACCGCCTCCGGGAGAGACTGGGCGGCGGCAGGGCCGGCGAGGAGGAGGGCCGCGAGGGCGGCGCGGCGACGGAAGGACCTCGATACGGCCGCGAGGGCGCGCCCTCGGGATGGGGCTTTCTCCATGTCGGCACCTCCGGGCGTGCGGATCTTCCCTTTCGGACGCTCCCGGTCCGGATTGGTTTACACCCGCGCCGGGCCGGCGCGCGCGCCGCCCCTTCGGCGGGGCTATCCCACCTTGGGGAAGGTCGCGACGGCCCGGGTCGGCTCGCCCGGCCTCGAGGCGAGCGTCAGCGTCCCGCCGTGCGCCCGGACGATCCGCTCGGCGATCGGAAGGCCCATCCCGGTCCCCGCGGGCTTCGTCGAGACGAAGACCTTGAAGACGTCGGAGCCGTTCTTCGCGTCGAGCCCCGGGCCCCTGTCGGAGACGGTGAGCCGCCAGAAGGGGCCTCCGTCCTCGACCGCGACGTCCACCTCGCGGGCGGTCGCCCCCTCCGACTCGACGGCGTCGAGGGCGTTCCCGACGAGGTTCAGGACGACCTGCTTGACGCGCGAGGCGTCCAGGAGCGCGGGGGCGCCCCCCGCGTGCGGCCGGAACTCGAGGACGATCCGGCGCATGCGCGCCTCGGGGCCGAGGAACGCCACGGCCTCGGCGGCCGGCTCGTTCAGGTCGGCCGCGACGGTGACAAGAGGCGAGGGGCGCGCGTAGGAGAGGAAGTCGGAGAGGAGGCGCGCGAGGCGCCCCGTCTCGACGCGCGTCGCCGCGGCGAGCTCGGCCGTCGAGACCCCCGGGGAGCCCTTCTCGAGCTGCTCCTCGAGGAGCTCGAGGTTCAGCGACATCGCGTTGAGGGGGTTCCGGATCTCGTGCGCGAGGCCCGTCGCCACCTCTCCCAGCTCGGCGCGCCGCTCGGCCTCGATCCGCGCCGCCTCGACCTTCCGGGTCCGCCTCACGAGGAGCATGACGGCCCAGGAGGCGGCGAGGATCCCGAGGAACGACACGACGGCGGCCGCGAACGTCCGCTTGTAGAGCTTCCCGCGGAGCGCCTCGACCCGCGCCTCGAGCTCCTTGTGCGAGACGCCGACCCTGAGCGTCCCGAAGTCGCCGATCGGGACCTCGATCCCGTACGGGTCGGCGATCTGCTGCGTCGTCTCCGCCGAGCGGACCGCCGGCTCGATCGGGCTCGTTGCGAGCGTCTGCCCCCGTTCCGGGTTCGCGGAGGCCGGCTCCGGGCGCGAGACGACGCCCGAGTAGGCGTAGACGAGCCTGTTCTTCGAGTCGTAGACCCGCACCTCGGAGAGAATCCGCCGTTCGGAGAGGGCCGACCCGACGTAGACGTCGAGATCCTCCTGGTGGACCTTGAGCGTGTAGAGGTCCCCGCGGGCCTTCTCGGCGAGGCCTCGCGCGATCCGCTGGGCGTCCTGGCGGGAGTAGAGGAGCGCCTCGTCGACGACGTCCTTCGAGAGCGCCTTGAAGAGGAGGTGGCCGAAGAGGAAGACCGACCCGGCGGTGAGGAGGCCGACGAGGGTCATGATCGCGGTCAGATTTCGGCGGAAGCGCCGCGCCTCGGGATCGGACACCCCCCGGAGTTTACGTGGCCGTGCGCTATCCTCCGCGCCTCGAAGCGATGAACGAGACCCAGAGCGCCCCCGACACGCCGAAGAAGCGCCTCCGCCCGGAGGCG
>JBDIBE010000052.1:0-13186 GCA_039812785.1 Thermoanaerobaculia bacterium
GCGCTCGACGCCGCGGCGCCGTCGTGCCGACGGGCGTTCGCCTCGCTCCTCGGGATCGAGGCGGACGCGCGCGGAGGGGATGCGCCGTGAGCGCGACGGGGCCCGGCCGTCCCCGGGTCGTGGTCGTCGGCGGCGGCTTCGGCGGCCTCTCCCTGGTACGCGCTCTCCGGGGCGCCGCGGTCGACATCACGCTCGTCGACCGTCGCAACTTCCACCTCTTCCAGCCGCTCCTCTACCAGGTGGCCACCGGCGCGCTCTCGCCCGCGAACATCGCGACGCCCCTCCGAGCGCTCTTCAAGAGGCGGCCGAACGTCCGGGTCCTGCTCGCCGAGGCGACGGGCGTCGACGCGGCCGGGCGGCGGCTCCTCCTCGCCGACGGGGACGTGCCGTACGACGTCCTCGTCGTGGCGACCGGGGCGCGGCACTCCTACTTCGGGCGGCCGGAGTGGGAGGACCTCGCTCCCGGCCTGAAGACGCTGGAGGACGCCACGGAGATCCGGGCGCGCGTCCTCGGCGCCTTCGAGGCGGCCGAGCGCGAGGAGGACGAGGCGCGCCGGCGCGAGGCCCTCACGTTCGTCGTCGCAGGGGCAGGGCCGACGGGGGCCGAGCTCGCCGGGGCCCTCGCCGAGATCGCGCGCCACACCCTGCGGGGCGAGTTCCGCCGGATCGACCCGGGCCTCGCGCGGATCCTCCTCGTCGAGGGAGCCGGTCGCGTCCTCGGCTCGTACCGCCCCGGCCTCTCCGCGCGTGCGGCGGCCGACCTCGGCCGGCTCGGGGTGGAGGTGCGAACGGAGACGTTCGTGGCCGACGTGCGCCACGACGGGGTCACGCTCCGGAGCCGCGGCGCCGAGGAGGTCGTTCGCGCCCGGACGGTCCTCTGGGCCGCCGGCGTCGAAGGGTCGCCGCTCGGCCGGGCGCTCGCCGAGGCCGCCGGCGGCTCGACGGACAGGGCCGGACGGGTCGTCGTCGGGCCGGACCTCACGCTCCCCGGGCACCCGGAGCTCTTCGTCATCGGGGACCTCGCGCTCGCCGCGGGCCCGTCGGGGAAGCCTCTCCCCGGAGTCGCCCCGGTGGCGATGCAGCAGGGGCGCTTCGTCGCGCGCGCGATCCGCGACCGGCTCGCGGGGCGGGACCCGGGCCCCTTTCGCTACGCCGACCGCGGGAGCATGGCGACCATCGGCCGCGCGTCGGCGATCGCGGAGGTCGCCGGGCTGGGGTTCGGCGGGTACCTCGCCTGGCTCGCCTGGCTCTTCGTCCACCTCCTCTACATCGTCCAGTTCGGCAACCGGGTCCTCGTCCTCGTACAGTGGGCCTGGAGCTACCTGACGTGGCAGCGGTCCGCGCGGCTGATCACCGCGCCGGCGGCACGCCCTCCCGACCCCCCGGCGCAGGGAACTTCCCCGGCCGGAAGCCGTACACCTCTTTCAGGGTGATTCCGCACGCTCTCCCAGGCAAGGAGGCCTCGAAGATGACCATTTCGTCGTCCCGGCCGCGCCTCGCGCGGCTCTTCCTCGTCTCGGCCCTCGCCGTCCCGATGGCGGCGTACGGACAGTCCCCCGCCGCCCCGGCGAAGCGCGCCCCCGCGGCAAAGGCCGCGGCGCAGAAGGGCGTCCCGCCGCTCCTCGACCGCGAGCTCTTCTTCGGCAACCCCGAGATCGCCGCCGCCCAGCTCTCCCCCGACGGGAAGTGGACCGCGTTCCTCAAGCCGTGGAAGGAGACCCGGAACGTCTGGGTGAAGAAGACGGGCGACCCGTACGACAAGGCCCGGCTCGTCACCGCCGAGCCGAAGCGCCCGGTCGCCGGCTTCTTCTGGAGCCGCGACTCGAAGTACATCCTCTTCGTCAAGGACAACGACGGCGACGAGAACTTCAACGTGTGGGCCGTCGACCCGGCCGCGACGCCCGAGGCGGGGAAGGACGCGCCGCCCGCGCGCAACCTGACCGACGCCAAGGGGGCGCGCGCGCAGATCTACGCCGTCCCGAAGAAGGACCCCGACACGGTCTTCGTCGGCCTGAACGACCGCGACGCCGCCTGGCACGACGTCTACAGGGTGAAGATCTCGACGGGCGAGCGGACGCTCGTGAAGAAGAACACCGAGAAGATCTCGGGCTGGCTCTTCGACCTCGACGGGAAGCTCCGCCTCGCCTCGCGCATCGCCGACAACGGCGACACCGAGGTCCTCCGCGTCGACCCCGAGGGCTTCGCGAAGGTCTACTCCTGCAGCGTCTTCGAGAGCTGCGGCCCGGTCCGCTTCCACAAGGACGGCAAGCGGGTCTACATGGAGTCGAACAAGGGCGCGCCGGACCTCGCGGGCCTCCTCCTCTTCGACCCGGCGACCGGGAAGGAAGAGGCCGTCGAGACCGACCCGAAGGGGCGCGTCGACTTCGGCAACGCCGTCTTCTCCGAGGCGACCGACGAGCTCGCCGCGACGGTCTACGAGGACGAGAAGGACCGGATCTACTTCCGCGACAAGGGATGGGAGGCCGACTACCGCCTCCTCGAGAAGAAGCTGCCGGGCCGCCACGTCATGCCCGCCGGCTCGACGGCCGACGACCGGCTCTGGATGGTGACCGCCTACTCGGACGTCGATCCGGGGACGCGTTACCTCTTCGACCGGAAGACGAAGAAGCTGACGGTCGAGTACGTCTCCCGCGAGCGCCTCCCGCGCGACCAGATGGCGCCGATGAAGCCGATCTCCTACCCGTCCTCCGACGGGCTCGTGATCCCGGCCTACCTGACGCTTCCGAAGGGGGTCGCGCCGAAGGGGCTCCCGCTCGTCGTCTTCCCCCACGGCGGCCCGTGGGCGCGCGACAGCTGGGGCTTCAACAACTACGCCCAGTGGCTCGCGAACCGCGGCTACGCCGTCCTCCAGATGAACTTCCGCGGCTCCACCGGCTACGGCAAGAAGTTCCTGAACGCCGGGAACAGGCAGTGGGGCCTGAAGATGCAGGACGACATCACGTGGGGCGTGAAGCACCTCGTGAAGGAGGGGATCGCCGACCCGAAGAAGGTCGCCATCATGGGCGGCTCCTACGGCGGCTACGCGACCCTCGCCGGCGTCGCCTTCACTCCCGACGTCTACGCCGCGGGCGTCTCGATCGTCGGGCCGTCGAACCTCCTGACGCTCCTCGAGACGATCCCGCCCTACTGGGAGGCGATCCGGATCATCTTCCACGAGCGGATGGGGAACCCGAACACCCCCGAGGGGAAGAAGCTCCTCGAGGCCGCCTCGCCGCTCAACTCCGCGACGAAGATCACGACCCCGCTCCTCGTCATCCAGGGGGCGAACGACCCGCGCGTGAAGAAGGCCGAGTCGGACCAGATCGTCATCGCGCTCCGCGACCGCGGCTTCCCGGTCGAGTACATCTGCGCCCCCGACGAGGGGCACGGCTTCGCGCGGCCCGTCAACAACATGGCCGCGATGGCCGCCTCCGAGGCGTTCCTCGCGAAGCACGTCGGCGGCCGGTTCCAGGAGGGCGGCACGCCCGAGGTCGTCGCGCGCCTTTCGGAGATCACCGTCGACCCGAAGACCGTCGTCCTCGCCAGGAAGGTCGACACCGCCTCCGTCGGCGCGCCGAAGCCCGTCGTCGACCTCGCCGCCGGCACGTACTCCTACGCCGGCTCGATCGTCGCGGGGCCGCAGACGATGCAGATCTCCGCGACCCGCGTCGTCAAGGAAGAAGGCAACACCTGGGTCGTCACCGACACGGCGAAGATGCCGATGGGCGAGGCGACCGACACGACGACCGTCGAGAAGGGGACGCTCGTCCCGGTGAAGCGGGTCGTGAAGCAGGGGCCGGTGACGATCGAGCTCGCCTTCGCGGGCGGCAAGGCGACCGGCTCGATGGCGATGGGCGCCGAACCGAAGCCGGTCTCGGCCGACCTCGGCGGGCCTCTCTTCGCGGACGGCAACGCCGCGCACCTCTCGATCGCCGCGCTCCCGCTCGCGGACGGCTACCAGGTCACGTTCCGCAACTTCGACGTCCAGAAGCAGAAGCCCGCTCTCAAGCAGGCGAAGGTGACGGGCGCCGAGGAGGTCAAGGTCCCGGCCGGCACCTTCCAGGCATGGAAGGTCGACGTCACCTCGGCCGAGGGCGACCCCGGCTCGACGACGCTCTGGATCGACAAGGCGACGCGAAAGGTCGTGAAGACGGCGACGACGCTCCCGCAGATGGGCGGGGCCGTCGTCACCTCCGAGCTCCAGCCCTAGATCCCGGCTTCTTTCGGATCACGAGGGCGGCGGCCGTCGAGGCCGCCGCCCTTCTTCGTTCCGTCCGCTCCCGGCGCCCCGTTCGAGGGGAGGCGGCGCAGCCGCCGCGGGGAGGCTCGTGGCGAGCCTCCCCGATCCGCTCCCGGCGCCCCGTTCGAGGGGAGGCGGCGCAGCCGCCGCGGGGAGGCTCGTGGCGAGCCTCCCCGATCCATTTCAGCCCGCGTGCGGCGCGGCGGCGACGCGTCGGGCGTCGGCTCCGGCGACGGACGCGAGGAGGGTCACGGGGACCCGCGCGGCGAGGGCGGCCTCCTGCAGGTCCATGAACCCCTTCCGGTACTGGCGGACCGCCCACTCGACGCGGATCTTCCGATCGACGTCCTCTCCGGACCGGGGAACGACCTTCATCGTGCCGTGCATCTCGTCTCACTCCCGCCGGGGCCGTCTCTCCCCGACGCCCGCTCCTACGACGCCTCCGCGCGTAGGGATTGGCCCGCCGCCGCCCTCCGGCGGCCCGCCCGCTCCGGTATCGTTCCCGCGGAGGCTCCGCTTGAAGCACGCGACGCGCACCGCCCTCGCCCTCCTCCTCTCCGCGGCCGCCTTCTCGGCTCTCGCCGCACCCGCGCCCGCGAAGGAAGCGGCGAAGGAGCCCTCCTTCGAGAGCCGCTTCGAGGGGATGCGCTTCCGGAACATCGGGCCGTTCCGGGGAGGGCGCGTCACCGCCGTCGCCGGCGTGCGGGGCCAGCGGAACGTCCACTTCCAGGGGGCCACGGGGGGCGGCGTCTGGAGGACGACCGACGGCGGCGCGAGCTGGGAGCCGGTTTCGGACGGCTTCTTCCGCACCGGCTCCGTCGGCGCCGTGGCCGTCGCCGAGTCGGACCCGAACGTCGTCTGGGTCGGGATGGGCGAGGCGCCGATCCGCGGGAACGTCTCGTACGGCGACGGCGTCTGGCGCTCGACGGACGCGGGCCGCACCTGGAAGCACCTCGGCCTGCCGGCGACGCGGCAGATCGCCGCGATCCGGGTCCACCCGAAGGACCCCGACACGGCATGGGTCGCGGCGCAGGGGCCTTTCTGGGGGCCGGGCGAGGAGCGGGGCGTCTACCGGACGCGGGACGGAGGGAAGACGTGGACGCGCGTCCTCTTCGTCGACGCCTCGACCGGGGCGAGCGACCTCGCCCTCGACCCGACGAACCCGCGGATCCTCTACGCCGGCACGTGGCAGGTCGTGCGCCGGCCCTGGGAGCTCGTCTCCGGCGGCCCGGGGAGCGGCCTCTGGCGCTCGGACGACGGCGGCGACACCTGGACGCGCCTGACGAAGGGGCTCCCCGAAGGGACGTGGGGGAAGGTCGGAGTGTCGGCCTCGGGGGCGAAGCCGGGCCGCGTCTACGCGATCGTCGAAGCGGAGAAGGGGGGCCTCTTCCGCTCCGAGGACTGGGGCGCCACCTTCACGAAGGTGAACGAGGAGAACGACCTCCGCCAGCGGGCCTGGTACTACACGGAGGTCTTCGCCGACCCGCGGGAGGCCGACACGGTCTGGGTCGAGAACGTCCAGCTCTGGCGCTCGCTCGACGGCGGGAAGAGCTTCACGGCCGTCCCGACGCCGCACGGCGACCACCACGACCTCTGGATCGACCCCGACGACTCCCGCCACCTCCTCGTCGGCGACGACGGCGGGGCCTACGTCACGTACGACGGCGGCGGCACCTGGTCGTCGATCGAGAACCAGCCGACCGGGCAGTTCTACCGCGTCGCCGTCGACGACCGCTTCCCCTACCGCGTCTACGGCGCGCAGCAGGACAACTCGACCGTCGCGATCGCGAGCCGCGCCCGCGGCGGCGAGATCGGCCGGGAGGAGTGGCATCCCGTCGGCGGCTGCGAGAGCGGCTGGGTCGCGCCGAAGCCGGGCGAGCCCGACGTCGTCTTCGCCGGCTGCTACGGCGGGTCGATCACGCGGTACGACCATCGGACGGGCGAGGAGCGCGAGGTGACGGCCTGGCCGCAGCTCGCGATCGGCCGGCCGGCGAGCGGCCTGAAGTACCGCTTCCAGTGGAACGCCCCGATCCTGGTCTCCAGGCACGACCCGGCCGTCCTCTGGCACGCGGCGCAGGTCCTCCTCGAGTCGCGCGACGAGGGACAGAGCTGGAGGGAGGCCTCCCCCGACCTGACGCGGAACGACCGCACGAAGCAGGGGCCTTCGGGCGGCCCGATCACGAAGGACAACACGGGCGTCGAGGTCTACGGGACGATCTTCGCGCTCGCCGAGTCGCCGAAGGAGAAGGGGCTCCTCTGGGCCGGGAGCGACGACGGCCTCGTCCACGTCACGCGCGACGGCGGGAAGAGCTGGAAGAACGTGACGCCGAAGGGCTTCCCGGAGTGGATCCAGGTGAACTCCATCGAGGCCTCGCCGCACGACGCGGGGACGGCGTACGTCGCGGCGACGCTCTACAGGCTCGGGGACCTTTCGCCGCACCTCTGGAAGACGTCCGACTACGGGGCGAGCTGGACGCGGATCGACGCCGGCATCCCGCGCGACGCCTTCACGCGCGTCGTCCGCGAGGACCCGGTCCGGAAGGGGCTCCTCTTTGCGGGGACCGAGACGGGCCTCTTCGTCTCCCTCGACGACGGGAAGAGCTGGCAGGGCTTCCGGCGGAACCTCCCCGTCGTCCCGGTCGCCGACCTCGCGATCAAGGACGGCGACCTCGTCGTCGCGACGCAGGGGCGGGCCTTCTGGATCCTCGACGACCTCTCGCCGCTCCGGCAGTGGAAGGAGGACGTCGCGGGCGAGAAGGTCCGGCTCTTCGCCCCGCCCGCCGCCGTCCGCTTCCCCGGCGGCGGCGACCTCGCGAAGCCCCCGAAGGGGGCCGGCCAGAACGCCCCGGCCGGCGCGCTCGTCTCGTTCTGGCTGAAGGAGGCGCCGAAGGAGGGCGAGGTCGTCGCTCTCGAGGTGCTCGACGGCGGGAAGGTCTTCCGCCGCTTCACGAACGAGAAGCACGACGAGAAGAACGAGGCGGACGGCCCCCGCGAGAAGCGGCTCGAGCTCTCCGCCGGGCTCAACCGCTTCGCCTGGGACCTGCGCGCCCTCGCGCCGACGCTCGTCCCGAAGGCGGTCCTCTGGGGCTCGAAGCAGGGGCCGCTCGTCGCGCCGGGGAGCTACACCGTCCGCCTCGCCGCGTTCGGCGAGACGCGGACCGCCCCCCTCGAGGTCGTCCCGAACCCGAACGTGAGATACGGGAAGGAGGACCTCGAAAGGCAGGCCGCCCTCCTCGCCGAGCTGAACGCCGCCCTCTCGAGGACTCACGAGACGGCCGGGGCGCTGCGCGACGCGCGGGCGCAGGCCGCCGCGCTCGCCGCCCGGGCGAAGAAGGCCGGGGCGCCGGAGTCGGTCGCGGACGCGGCGAAGGCGCTCGACGCCCGCCTCCTCGCCGCCGAGGAGAAGCTCGTCAACCCGAAGCTGAAGAGCGGGCAGGACGTCCTCAACTTCGTCCCGGCCCTCGACCACCAGGTCGTCGGCCTCGTCAGCGCCGTCTCGAGCGCGGACGCCCCGCCGACCGCCGGGGCGCTCGCCTACTGGGCCGAGCTGAAGGGGACGCTCGACGCCGCCGACGCCGCGGTGCGCCAGGCCCTCGCGGAAGGGGTGTCGGGGTTCAACGCGGCGCTCGCCGCGGCGGGGGTGCCGCCGGTCGTCCCGGCCCCGCTGAAGGGGCCGTAGCCGGGAGGGGCCGGCTCAGGCCTGCGCCGGCGGGACCGCGAGGTCGTGCAGGGCGTCCTTCTCGTCCTCGAAGACGTGGAAGACGGGGAGCAGGGCCGCGAGGTGGAGCGTCTCCTTCACCCGCTTCGGCAGCCGGAGGAGGCGCATCTGCGCTCCGAACTTGTGGCAGAGCTTGTGGCTCGCGACGAGCTCGCCGACGCCGGCGCTGTCGACGACCTGGATGCCCGACAGGTTCAGGAGGATCTTCTTCCACCCCTCGGCGAGGAGCTCGTTCATGACCTCGCGGAGGATCTCGTCGCCGATGCCTCCCACGAGCCTCCCGCTCAGGTCGGCGATGACGATGTCGCCCTTCTTACGGACCTCGACGTGCATGGTGCGCTCATCCTAGCAGGGGCGGGGGGTCAACCGGCAGGAGGGGTCGTGATGAGGGTCGGGGCCGCCGAGCCCGACGCCCGGCCGGCCTCCCGGGGGATCGACCAGCCCGGGACGGCGGCCGGGAGACGCTCGAGGGCCGCGGCGAGCGCGCCAGCCCAGGCCTCGACGTCGCGCGGCCGGTCGGCAGGGCTCTTGGAGAGGGCCGAACGGAACGCCCCGTCGATCTCGGGCGGGACGCCCGGGACGAGCTCCGAGACCGGGGGAGGCGGGTTCCTCACGACGTCGACGAAGACCTTGTCGAGGTCCGTCTCCACCGTCACGCCGCGTCCCGTGAGGGCGAGGTACGCGACGGCAGCGAGGGAGTAGACGTCGGCCCGCTCGTCGACCTCGCGCCCCGAGACCTGCTCGGGGGCCATCCAGGCCGGGGTCCCGACGATGAGGCCGCTCTGGGTCAGCTTCCGGTCGCCGTCGACGCGCTTGGCGAGGCCGAAGTCGAGGAGCCGGATCCGGAAGCCGTCCCCCTCGGGGCAGAGGAAGACGTTCTCGGGCTTGATGTCGCGGTGGACGATCCCCTGCCGGTGCGCCGCGCCGAGGGCCGCGGCCCCCTGCCGGAGGAGCGAGGCGACCTGCGCCGGCGTGCCGCGCCCGCCGATCCGGATCAGGTCCGCGAGGTCCTTCCCGTGGAGGCGCTCCATGACGAGGAACATCGCCCCGTCGCCGAGCTCGCCCGAGTCGAAGAGGTCGACGACGTTCGGATGCCGGATCGCCGCGATCGCGCTCGCCTCCTCCACGAAGCGGCGCCTCACGGTCGCGTTCTGGAGCTGCTCGGGCTTGACCACCTTCACCGCGACGACGCGGTCGAGCTTCTCGTCCCACGCCTCGAAGACGGTCCCCATCCCTCCCTCGCCGAGGACGCGCCGGAGGGCGTAGCGGTCGAGGATCCGGCGCGGGAGGGCTCGCGGCTCGGAGAGGGGCGTCCCGTCCGCCTCGCAGCGCCGGGCCGAGGCGCCCCAGCAGCGGGAGCAGAGCGGGCAGACGTAGAGGACCTCGAGCCCCTGCGTCGTGCCCTGGAGGCGAGAGCCCTTCTGGCGGACCGCCGCGAGCTGCTCCTTCATCCGCTGGAGCTCGAGCGCCCCGCCGAGCTGGTGGGCGAAGCCGAGGAGGAGGCCCCTCTCGACGGCGTCCCACTCCTCCTTCCCGTCGGCGGCGACCGCGCCGAGGAGGTCGCCGCGAGGTCCGCGGACCGGCGCCACCGCGCGCCCGGCGGCGACGTCGATCGCCTCCCCGTCCGGCACCAGGGCCACGGCCGCCGGCGAGGGGGCGGGAGCCGCCGTCTCCGAGACGGAGACGAAGGCTTCCTCCTGGAGGAGCCAGAGCGTCACCTCGCGCGCCCCGAGCGTGGCGGCGACGCCGTCGGCCATCGAACGGGCCCAGCGGCCGAAGTCGGACCAGGCCTCGCTGCCCGTGGCGAGGAGGGTCGAGATCCGCTCCTGCGCGGCGCGGAGCTGAGCGGCGAGGCGGGCGACGTCCTCGTTGGCGCGGCGGAGCGCGAGCTGCGTGCCGAGCCGGGCGAGGACGACGGGCATGTCGAGGGGCTTCGTGACGTAGTCGTTCGCGCCGAGCCGGAGCGCCTCGACGACGTCGCGCGTCTCGCCGAGGGCGCTCGCCATGACGACGGGGAGCTCTCCCACCCCGAAGCGCTCGCGGATCCTCCGGAGCACCTCGAGGCCGTCCATCTCCGGCATCATCACGTCGAGGAGGACGGCGTCGAACCGCGCCTCGGCGAGGGCCGCGAGCGCGGCCGGCCCCGAGGCGGCCGAGACGACCGCCCAGCCGGCGCCGACGAGGCGCCGCGTGAGGAGGTCGCGGTTCGACTCGTTGTCGTCGACGACGAGGACGGCGGCGCCCCGGCCCTCCGGGCCGGCGCCCGTCCCGCGCTCAGGTCCGAACGTCATCGGCCTCGGTCCCTCCGTACGAGGGCCGCACGATAGCACCGGGGTGCGGCGTCACCTCCCGAGCAGCCCGGCCAGGACCTCCACGCCGCGCCTCACGGCGTCGGGCGGCGCCGACGTGTAGCAGACCCTCACGTGCGAGGGGTACGGCCCGCAGCTCGGCCCGGGCGCGACGAGGAGCCCTCGGTCGGCGGCGTCCTCGAGGAAGCCCGTCAGGCCGCGCGCGTCGAGGCGCGGCGCCACGTCGAGGAAGAGGAACGTCGAGCCCTCCGGCCGCGGCACGCCGAGGCGGTCGGCCGCGTGCGCTCCGAGCTCGCCGTAGGCCTCGCGCGTCCGGGCGACCCAGGCGTCCCCCTTCCCCTCGAGGATCCGGAGCGCGGCGAGCTGCGCGGCCGTCGGCGCGGCGTAGACGGTGTGCGTCGAGAGCTTCAGCGCCTCCGCGATCGCGGCGGCGGGCCCCGCGACGTAGCCGACGCGATTCCCCGCCATCCCGTACGCCTTCGAGAAGGAGTACGCCGCGAAGGAGCGCTCCGGCGCGAGCGAGAGCCCGGGGACGTGCTCTCCGCGGTAGACGTAGTCCTCGTAGACCTCGTCGAAGACGAGCCAGAGATCGCGCCGGCGCGCGAGCTCGACGAGCGCCTCGAGCCAGGGGCGCGGCAGGACGACGCCCGTCGGGTTGCTCGGCGTGTTGATGTACAGGGCCACGGTGCGCGGCCCGATCGCCGCCTCGACGGCGGCCGCGGCCGTCTCCGCCGAGGTCGCCACGCCGAAGAACGGGACGTCGACGGGAACGCCCCCCGCCATCCGGACGTGCCCCTCGATGAGCGGCCAGTGGGGCGCGAGGAGGAGGACCTCGTCCCCCGGCGCGACGATCGCCCCGACGACCGAGGCGAGGCCCGACGTGGCGCCCCCCGCGACGAAGACGTTCGCCCTCTCGAGCGGCACGCCCGTCCGCGCGCGGAGGCGCTCGACGACCGCGTCGACGAGGGCGGGAAGCCCCTGCGGCGGCGCGTACCGGTGCATCCCCGGGTGCTCCGCGACGGAGAGGTCCTCCATCCGGCACCCCTCCGCCGGCTCGAGGAACGTGTCGCCGACGTGGAGCGGGTAGACCTCTCCCTTCCACGCCGCGAGGCGGTGAAGGACCGAGGAGTAGACGGAGCCCTTGATCGAGAGGGGGACGGGGGCCAGCTCAGGCGGACGCGGCATCGGGGGCGGGATGTTAGCCGCCCTGCCCGGACTCACTAAACTCCCCCTCCCCGGACGCCGAGATGACGAAGCACGATCCCCCGATTCCCCCGTTCGACCCCGCTCCCGGCCTCTCCCACCGGCACCTCCAGACCTTCTGGGGGCGCCTCACCCGGCCCCGCCTCCTCGTTCCCCTCCGCCGGGAGGTCCTCCCGACTCCCGACGGCGACGAGCTCGTCCTCGACCACCTCGACGGGCTGGCGGGCTCGCCGCGCGTCTTCCTCCTCCACGGGCTCGAGGGGAGCGCGCACTCCGTCTACATGCAGGGGCTCCTCGCGCTCCTCCTCTCCCGCGGCCTCCGCGCCGTCGCGATCAACTTCCGTTCCTGCGCGCGCGACCTCCCGAGCCTTTCCCGGAACATCCCGAACCGCGGCGCCCGCCTCTACCACTCGGGCGAGACGGCCGACTTCGACCACGTCGCGCGGACGATCGCCGCGCGCGAGCCCGGCGTCCCGCACGGGGCGATCGGCACCTCGCTCGGCGGGAACGTCCTCCTGAAGTGGCTCGGCGAGAACCCGGGGGATCCCCTCGTCCGGGCCGCCGCGACGATCTCGGTCCCCTACGACCTCGAGGCCGGCGCCCGCAAGCTCGAGGACGGGCTCGGGCCGGTCTACACCGCGACGTTCCTCCGCGGCCTCAGGAGGAAGGCGCGCCAGCTCCTCCGCCGGCACCCCGGCGCCGCCGCGCGGATCGACACGGCGCGCCTGCGCACGGCCCGCACCTTCTTCGACTTCGACGACGCCGTCACCGGGCCGCTCCACGGCTTCCGGGGCGCGAGGCACTACTACGACGAGTCGAGCTCCGTGAACTGGGTCTCGCGGATCACGACGCCGACCCTCTGCCTCTCGGCCGAGGACGACCCTTTCCTCCCCGCGTCGGTCCTCGGGCGCGTCGCGGCGAACGCCTCGGGGGCGGTCCGGCTCGTCGCGACCCGGCACGGGGGGCACACCGGCTTCATCGGCGGGCCGAGCCCGTTCCGGGTCCGTTACTGGGCGGAGGAGCGCGCGGCGGAGTTCGTCGCGGCGAGGCTCTCCGGCCTCAGCTCCTGACGAGCGGCCGCCCCTTCGAGTCCGTGACGTTCCCGACGGCGATGAGGATCACGTCGATGAGCCACCAGATGCCGCAGCCGCCGAACGTCAGGAGCTTGCCGATGCCGAGCCCGACGTGGCCGAGGTAGAAGCGGTCGACGCCGAACGTCCCGAGGAAGATCGAGAGGAGCAGCGCGACGAGCCAGTCCTTCGGCGCGTCGGGGGTCACCGGCATCGGACCGCCCTGGGGGGCGACCGGCGGCGCCGAGGCGGAGACCCGGAGGACGTCCGAGAGCTCGGGGCGGTCGCGCAGCGGGATCCACTGGGCCTCGCCCGTCTTGAACGAAAGGCTGGCCGCGCTGACCCGGCCCTCGCCGAGCCACCCGCGAAGCGTCGCCTCGTCGATCGGTCCGTACTGCTGTCCGTCGCCTCCGATGACGTAATACATGGCGTCCCTCTCACTCCCCGAAACGTCAAATGCCCCCGGAAGGTTTCCGCGGGGCTCATCGTACCGGAAGGGGCGACGCCGCAAGGCCGCGCGTCCCCGGCGGGTTAGCATGAGACGTCCTCGCAGGACTCGCCGCCAATGAAGAGCCGCCGCAACGCCCCCTCCGAAGACCGCCGCGCGCGCCTCCTCGCCGCGGAGCGGGCGACGGAGACGTTCGGC
>JBDIBE010000053.1:0-13154 GCA_039812785.1 Thermoanaerobaculia bacterium
GAGCCTCCTCCCGGATGCCTGCCGCCCCGAGCCGGGGAAGTCGCTCGCCGACCTGTTCCGCCACTACGAGGCGGAATAGGGGCGGGGCGAAACACGCGGCGCGGGGCGACGTACCTCGGGAGAGAGCCGTCCCGAGCGCCCCGCGCGCCGAGAGCGCACGGAACGAAGGAGTCTTGCCATGCGACGTGCCGCCGCCGTCCTCCCGCTCCTCGCGCTCGCCTTCGCCGCACCCGCGGCCCCGGGCGCCGAACCGATCGTGGCGGGCGAGGCGTGGGCGATCACGTCGAAGGTCCTCGGCGAGGAGCGCAACGTCGTCGTCTCGACGCCGCGCGGCTACGAGCGCGGCGGCGAGCGCTACCCCGTCCTCTACCTCACGGACGGCAACGCCCACCTCGTCCACACGCGCGGCACGGTCGACTTCCTCGTCCGGAACGGCCTGATGCCCGACCTCCTCATCGTCGCCATCGCGAACACCGACCGGACCCGCGACCTGACCCCGACCCGCGGCTTCGGGCAGCGCCCCGACGGCGCGCCCGTGCCGGTCGAGAGCGGCGGCGGCCCGAGGTTCCTCGACTTCGTCGAGAAGGAGCTCGTCCCGTTCGTCGAGGCGAAGTACCGGACCGCCCCGTTCCGGCTCTTCGCGGGCCACTCGCTCGGCGGACTCCTCGCGCTCGAGGCGCTCGTCGAGCGGCCCGGCCTCTTCGGCGCCTCGATCGCGGCCTCGGCCGCCCTCGCCTGGGACCACGACGTGATCCTCGGGAAGGTGGCCGATTTCCTCTCGGGGCGGAAGGAGCTCCGCCACGCGATCTACGTCACGATGGCCGACGAGGAGAAGGGGGACGCCGCCCCGACCCGCTTCGACCGCCTCTGCCGGACGCTGAAGAAGGCGAAGGCCGAGGGGTTCTCCTGGGGCGCGAAGCGGATGGAGGACGAGGACCACGGGAGCGTCGTCCTCCGCTCGCACTACGACGGCCTGCGCTTCGTCTTCGAGGGCTGGCGCCTCCCTCGCGACCCGCGGACGCGGGCGTTCCCTGGGACGCCGGCGGACGCGCGGAAGCACTGGGCGAAGCTCTCGGAGAGGCTCGGCTGGGAGGTCGTTCCGCCCGAGGGGGTCCTCAACCAGCTCGGGTACCTGCGGCTGCAGGCGAAGGACGTGGAAGGCGCTCTGGAATGGTTCCGCTGGAACGCCGACCTCCACCCGGAGTCGGCGAACACCCACGACAGCCTCGGGGAGGCGCTCGAGGCCGCGGGGCGGCGGAGGGAGGCGCTCGCGAGCTACGGCCGCGCCGTGGAGCTCGCGACGAAGAGCGCGGATCCGCTCCTTCCGGCCTTCACCCGCAACCGCGACCGCCTCGCCGCCGCGGGGCCCTCGTGAGCGGACGCAGGCCGGTCAGGCCCCCGCGGCCTTCGCGGCGCGGGCTGCGAGCGCGGCGCGCGAGGAGAGGACGAGCCGCGCCGTCCGCGTCTCGGGCCTCTTCTCGATGACGACCTGGGTGGCCTCCGATCCCGATCCGGGGTCGGTCCACGAGTGCTTCGTCCGGTCGGGCGCGGATTTCGGCGTCCCGAATTCCGACGTGAGGTATCGGACGAGCACCTCGAACCCCTGCGCCGGGAGTTCGATCACGACGGCCTCGAGGCGCTCGATCCGGAACGAGTAGACGATCGAGCTGACCATCACGTGCCCGACCTTCAGCTCGTCGCTCGGCCGGACGAGGAAGCGCGTCTCGCCTTCCTCGTGGAGGAGGGTCATCCCCGCCGCCGGCGGGTCTCCCCAGCGGATGCCGCGGAAGCCGGGCCAGAGCGTCTTGCGGGCGGCCGAGCCGTCCGCTTCGGGAGCGGCGCTGGCCGGGACCGCCGAGGGCTTCGCCGCGGCAGGGACGGCCGTCGTCGGCCGCTTCCCCGAACTCTCGGCGAGCCGGCGCCGTCGGACCTGCATCCAGATGAGGACCGCGGGACCGACGATGAAGGCGATCACCGTGACCCAGAAGTTCCCGAGGATTCGCTCGATCACCGGCCCCTCCCGCGCAGGCCGCCTCGCATCCCGGGCGGCCGAGCTCGGCGCCGCGCCGCGCCGCGGTCTCGGATCGTACACGCGATGGGGCGCCGCGATCGCCCCGGAGGGGCGACGCCGCCCTAGAATGCTCCTGCCGTGATCTTCCGGGGGACCTCGATCCGCTTCGGCGCGACGGCGTGCCTCGCCACCCTTCTCGCGGGGGCGGCGTGCGGGCGCCCGGGCCGGGTTCCCGGCCAGCTGCGGATCCTCGCGCCGTATCTGCCCGACACGCTCGACCCGATCTCCGACCCACGGCTCGTCGCGCGGATGGTCGCCGTGAACGTCTTCGAGCCGCTCGTCCGCTCCGGCGAGACGGGCGAGCCGGTGCCGGCGCTCGCCGCGAGCTGGACGAACCCGGAGCCGGACTCCTGGCGCTTCCTTCTCCGCGCCGGCGCCCGGTTCTCGGACGGGTCGCCGGTGACCGAGGAGGACGTCGTCCGGAGCGTCGAGCGCGCGCGCCGCCCCGAGTCGGTCCTCGCCGGGAACCTCGCCGCCCTCCGCGAGGTCCGCGCGGACGGACCGGGCGTCGTGACGATCTCCGCGGCCCGCGGCGCCACGGCCTTCCTCGCCACGCTCACGTCCGTCCTCGTCGCCCGCGAGGCCCCGGCCGGCGGCCCGGGGAGCGGCTTCCTCGGCTCCGGCCCCTACGAGGTGACGGCGTTCGAGCCCGGACGGCGGATCGTGATGCGCGCCTCCCGGTTCCGGGCCGGCCCGGGGCCCCGGGTCCAGGCGGCGACGTGGGAGCCGTTCGGCCCGCCGGAGGCGGCGCGCGAACGGCTCGCCTCCGACCCGCGGACGATCGTCCTCGACCCGGCCCGCGAGGTGATCGAGGCCGCCCGGCAGGACGAGCGCTTCGGGGTGTCGGCGGCCTTCAACGGCGCGCTCGCCTACCTCGCCTTCGGCCTCGGCCCGACGGCGGACGGAGGGGCCCGCCCGTTCGCCGACCGGCGCGCCCGCGAGGCGGTCCACCGTGCGGTCGACGTCCCGGCGCTCATCGCCGTCCTCGGCCCGGCCGGGGGGTACCCGGCGTCGCAGGTCATCCCCTCGGGCGTCTTCGGCCATGACGGGGCCATCCCGTTTCACGGCCGCGACCTCGCGGCTGCGCGCGCCCTCCTCGGGGAAACGGGGGCCGCGGGACGTCGCGTCGTCCTCGACACGACCGAGATGAACTCCCGGGTGGCGCGCGCGGTCGCCGCGCAGCTCGCCGAGGCGGGGCTCGCCGTCGAGGTGCGCGTCCTCCCGTCTTCCGAGTTCCTCTCCTTCATCGACGGGGGGAGCGACTTCTTCCTCTTCAGCTGGGTCGTCGGCCCGGACGCGGGAGAGGCCCTGCGGAACTTCTTCCACACGCGCGAGCCGGCCCGCCAGCTCGGCGTGAGGAACCGCACGGGCTTCTCGAGCCCCGAGTTCGACGAGGCGATCTCCGAGGCGCTCCGCATCGCCGAGCCCGCGGAGAAGCTCCCCGCGCTCCAGCGCGCGGTCCGCGTCCTCGATCGCGAGCTCCCGTGGGTCCCTCTCTACACGATCCGTTCGGTCAGGATCCACCCCGCCGGGGTCGTCCTCCCGAGCCGCATCGACGCGATGCTCCTCCTCGCCGACCTCGGGGCGAAAGAGTAGGGAGGCGAGGGCCGGGGATGCGGGCCGTCAGTTGTTGCAGACGCAGCCCGGGAGGGGGCGGGACTTGAGCGAGCCGACCTGCATGTGGCCGTGCCTGATCGGCTTGTCCCGGGAGGTGAGGCGCAGCTTGCACGAGGCGGCGCCCCTCGTCACGGCGAAGCGGTAGCCGGCGCCGGACCTCGACTCGACCTTGAAGTGCGCGGCCTCGGTGCCGTCGCGGAAGGAGCGGACGGCCTCGGCCGCGGCGGCCTCCGCGTTCTCCTGCGTCTCCTTGTACTCGAGGAGCATCGAGACGACCTGGTCCTCGAGGACCTCGGCGCAGGTCGGGTCGCGGAGGTCCGGGCCCGGCTCGAACCAGGGCTGCATGCGGAGCTTCCCGGTGTCGACCTCGCACGTGCCGACCCTGGGCGGCAGGAGGAGCGCGACGGACCTCTCCACGCGGAAGCCGCCCTCGTTCTCGCCCGTCGTGTAGCCCTTGTTCCGGATGGTCCACGAAAGGACGAGCTGCCCGTCCGCCTGGCGGAAGATCCGCGCTTCCTCGGTCTCCACCGAGTAGTCCGTGTCCCCGAAGAAGATGAGCCCGTTCACCCGGAGGCCGCTCGAGCGCTTCTGCAGGAGAACGCCGTCGTGCCAGCGGGCCCCGCGGGCCGCGATCTCGTAGGTGTGGGACTGCGGCGCGCCGTCCCGGTCCGTGAAGCGGAAGTGGATGGCGTCCGGCGAGGCCCGGACGATGACCTCGGTCGGCTCCCGGAAGTCGGCGGCGGCGACGAAGGGTATCGCGGCGAGGTCCTGGCCGAACGTGCGGACGTTGTAGTCGAACCCGAAGTAGCAGTAGCGCCCGCTGAGGTCCTCGATCCGGGCCGACCGGGGAGCCTGCGGGATCATCGTCGGCGGCGGCGCGTCGACGCTGCAGGCGCCGAGGAGGGCCGCGAGGCAGGCACAGGCGAGAAGACGGAGACGAGAGGCTCTGGCCATTCGGTCACCCGGTGTTCCCGTTCTGTCGGCGCCACGATACGCCGGACCGTCCCGCCGGGGCCCCCTTCGAAAGGACTGACATTTCTCTTACGGAACCCGGAACCGGCGCGTCGCCTCGTCCGTATCCGCCTCCGGAGGACCCCGATGCGCCGACTTCTCCCGACCGCCGCCCTCGGACTCTGCCTCGCCCTCTCCGCTCCCGGCTCGGCCGAGCCGCTGTCGAAGCCGCTCCGGGCGGCCGTCCCGGCGAAGGCGGGGTCGACCGTCGTCGTCGAGAACCTCGCGGGACGCCTCGAGGTCGTCAGGGGCGGCGGCACCGAGGCCGTCCTCGCCGGAACGGCCCGCTGCGACGCCGGCCCGGCCACGGCGTCGCAGGCGCTCCTCGACGCCGTCGCGATCCGTGTGCGCGAGGCCGCGGGCGCCGTGACGCTCCACGTCGACTATCCGGTCGAGAAGTCGCCGTTCCGCTACGAGAAGGAGGGACGCTCCGGGTCGGCGTGGAACCGCTCCAGCTCGACCGTGGAGTACCAGGGCCGGCAGGTGACGGTCCGGGAAGGGGGGAGCGCGCCGCTCCTCCAGGCCGACCTGACCCTCGAGGTCCCGGAGGGCGTCGCCGTCCGTGTCGTGAACCACGTCGGGCGCGTCGCGGCCCGGGACCTCGGCGGGGCGCTCGAGGTGAAGACGGCCGCGGCCGACGTCTCCCTGGAGGCGATCGCGGGCGCGGCCGAGGTCCGGACGGGGAGCGGCGACGTGCGGGTCCGCGGGGCCGGCGGCCTCGACGTCCAGACCGGCTCGGGCGACGTCGACGCCGAGAGGGCCTCCGGGACCGTGAGCGTGAGGACGGGCTCGGGCGACGTCCGCCTCGGACGCTCGGAATCGGCGAGGGTCTCCGTGCGGACCGGGTCGGGAGACGTCGCGCTCGACGGGGCCGCGGGCGACCTCGAGCTGCACACCGGCTCGGGCGACGTCCGCGGGAGCGCCGTGGCGCGCGTCTCGCGCCTCGAGATCGGCACGGGGAGCGGCGACGTGTCGCTCTCCGTCGAGACGGCCGACTTCGAGGGCGGCACGGTCGAGACGGCGAGCGGCGACGTGGCCCTCTCCCTCGTCTCGGGGCCCGCGATGAGGCTCTCCGTCTCCACGGCGAGCGGCGACATCGACACCGAGGGCCTTCAGGTGACGCGGCTCGAGAAGCGGGGCGAGCGGAGCCTCGTGGCCGACGTCCGCGGCGGCGGGCCGCTCCTGAGGGTCAGCACCGCGAGCGGGAGCGTCCGGGTCCGCTAGGTCCTCTCGCCCCGCATGCGGCGCGCCGCCGCCGCCACGACGGCCGCGGCCGCGTCGACCTCGGCCTCCGTCGTCCCGCGGCCGACGGAGAAGCGGACCGTCCCCTTCGCGTCCTCGGGCGGGACGCGCATCGCCGCAAGGACGGTCGAGGGGACGACTCCCGAGGAGTGGCATGCGGCGCCGGGAGACGCGGCGACGCGATCGCCGACCTGCGCGAGGAGCGCCAGCGCCTCGCGGCCGCGGAAGGCCACGCTGAGCGTGTTCGGGAGGCACCGCTCCCGCGGGCTGTTGCGCCGGACCGGCGCGGCCTCGCGCGCGAGCCCCTCCCAGAGCCTCTCGCGAAGCGCCTCGAGCCGCGCCGGCTCGGCGGCGAGCCGCCCGCGGGCGATCGCGCACGCCTTCCCGAGGCCGACGATCCCGGGGACGTTCTCGGTCCCCGCCCGCCGCCCCGACTCGTGTCCCGCGCCGTGGAGGTACCGGGGAAGGGCGACGCCCGAGCGGACGAAGAGCGCCCCGACCCCCTTCGGCGCGTAGAGCTTGTGCCCCGCGAGGGAGAGGAGGTCGACGCCGAGGGCTTCCACGTCGACGGGCACCTTGCCGGCCGACTGCGCCGCGTCGGTGTGGACGACGGCGCCGCGGGCGTGGGCGAGCCTCGCGATCTCCGCGACCTCCTGGATCGTCCCGACCTCGTTGTTCGCGTGCATGACGCTGACGAGGACGGTCTCGACCGTCAGCGCCGCCGCGACGTCGGACGGCGCGACCCGTCCCTCGCCGTCCACGGGGAGCCGCGTCACCCGGAATCCCTCCGCCTCGAGGACGGAGCACGGCTCGAGGACGGCCGGGTGCTCGATCGCCGTCGTGACGACGTGCCGGCCCCGGTCGCGGCGATCGCGCGCGGCGCCGAGGATCGCGGTGTTGTTCGACTCCGTCCCGCCGCTCGTGAAGACGACGTCCGCGGGCGCCGCCCCGAGGAGCGCGGCGACCTCTGCGCGGGCCTCCTCCACGGCCGCGCGGGCGCGGAGGCCCCGGGCGTGGCCGCTCGAGGGGTTCCCGAAGTCCGTCGAGAAGAAGGGGAGCATCGCCTCGAGGACGGCCGGGTCGACGGGCGTCGTGGCGTTGTAGTCGAGGTAGGCGGGGAGGGAGGGCATGCCCGATTATCGGCAGGAGGGCGGCCGGGGGCGTCGCGGGGCGCGAGAGGGTATCCTCCCGCCCCGCGTGAGGTCCCGTCCCGGATTCCGAGGGCTCGTCGTCGCCGTTCTCCTGCTCGTCTCGACGGGCTGCTCGACGGCGCTGCGCCTCCGCTATCGCCCGACCCTCACCTCGCCGAAGGCGGACCCGCTCGCCGCCTTCACCATCGCCTCGGGGAACGACCCGGTCGGCGGCAACTCCGTGGAGGTGCTCCAGAACGGCGACGAGATCTTCCCCTCGATGCTCGAGGCGATCGCGAACGCGCGGTCGAGCATCCACCTCGAGTCGTACATCTTCCGCGACGGGATCATCGGCCGCGAGTTCGTCGAGGCGCTCGCCCTGCGCGCCCGGCAGGGCGTCTCCGTGCGCCTCCTCCTCGACGCCGTCGGGTCGACCGGCTTCGGCGACGAGAACGAGGCGTTCCTCCGCGAGGCGGGGGCGCAGGTCGTCTTCTTCCGGCCGCTCGGCGCCTCCTCGATCACGAAGGTCCACCTCCGGACGCACCGGAAGGTCCTCGTCGTCGACGGACACGTCGGCTTCGTCGGCGGGGTCTGCATCTCCGACGACTGGCTCGGGAACGCCGACGCGCCGAACCGCTGGCGCGAGACCGTCGTGAGGGTCGAGGGCCCGGTGACGCGGCAGCTCCAGGCGGCCTACGGCCGCGCCTGGCTCGAGGCGACCGGCGAGCTCCTCGCCGGGAAGGACCTCTACCCGGTGAACGGCGCGGTCGGCGACGCGGTCTGCCAGGTCATGGACTCGACCCCGGGCTTCGACTCGAACCCGGCCCGGCTCTCGTTCCTCGTCGCGGTCGGCTCCGCGGCGAGGAGCCTCGACATCACGAGCGCCTACTTCGTCCTCGACGGCACCGCGCGCAAGGCGCTCGTCGACGCCGTGAAACGGGGCGTGTGCGTGAGGCTCCTCCTCCAGGGGCCGCACACCGACCTCGGCCTCGTCCGCTACGCCGGGAGGAACGACTACACCGACCTCCTCGAGGGGGGCGTCGAGATCTGGGAGTACCAGCGCTCGCGCCTCCACGCCAAGACGTTCGTCGTCGACGGGAAGTGGGCGAGCGTCGGCTCGACGAACCTCACGAACCGCTCCTTCTCGTGGAACTACGAGTCGAACGTCCACGTCTTCGACGAGGCGTTCGCGCGCCACATGGAGCAGATGTTCGAGGACGACCTGCGGGACGCGCGGCGCATCCGGCTCGACGAGTGGAAGCAGCGCTCCTTCGGCGAGCGCTTCGCCGAGTGGTTCTACGGGATCCTGCGCTCGCAGTACTGACGCCTCGCGCGGGCCTCGTCAGGCCGCCCTCCTCGTGCCCCCGGCCGGGGGCGCCCCGCCCCGGGCGAGGTGGACGGCCATCCCCCGGAAGATCACGGCGTGGATCGGCAGGAGGGCCCACCAGTAGAGCCGGCCGAAGAGGCCGCGCGGGCGGAACCGGGCGGTCTGGACGAGGCGGCTGCCTCCCGGAGCCTCCTCCACGGCGAAGGCGAGGCGCGCCTCCCCGGGGACCTTCATCTCGGCGCGCAGCGCGAGCAGCCGCCCCTCCTCGACCTTCTCGACCCGCCAGAAGTCGAGGGCGTCCCCGGCCGAAAGGACGGCCGGGTCGGGCCGGCCGCGCCGCATCCCGACGCCGCCGAGGAGGCGGTCGATCGCCCCGCGCAGCTTCCAGAGCCAGGTCGCGTAGGCCCAGCCGTTCTCGCCGCCGAGGGCGAGGACGCGGGCGAAGAGGGCGGCGGGCGGATCGGGAGAGAGGACCCGGCGCTCGTCCTCGAGGAGCGGGGCCCCTGGAGGCGTCTCGGGGCGGAGGGTCGTGGTGGCCCCCGTCCATCGGGACTCGGGCCGCTGCTGCGCGAGGGCCTTGCCGACCGCCTCGCGGAACGGCGTGGGGGAGACCGGGACGAGGTCGCGGATGCGCCGGTCCGTGCAGACGACGTCGTTCCGGAGACCCTCGACGAGGGGCCGGGCGAGAGACATCGGCACCGTCGTGACGATGTTGAGCCAGTAGGAGGAGAGGCGGGGCGTCAGGAGAGGGACGGGGAGGATGCGGACGGAGCGGCCCATCACGTCGGCCGTGATTCGGAGGAGGTCGGCGTAGGCGAAGGCCTCGCCGCTCCCGATCTCGTACGTCTCGCCCGCGGTCCGCGGCTCGTCGAGGACCCCGAGGAGGTAGGCGAGGACGTCGGCGATGCCGATCGGCTCGCAGCGGGACGCGACCCATCGGGGACAGACCATCACGGGGAGCTTCCGGGCCAGGTCGCGGATGATCTCGAAAGAGGCGCTCCCCGACCCGATGATGACGGCCGCGCGGAGCTCCGTGACCGGGACCGGCCCGCTTCGGAGGACGTTTCCCGTCTCCTGCCGGCTCGCGAGGTGCTCGGAGAGGAGGGCCCGGTCTCCGCCCAGGCCGCCGAGGTAGACGATCCTCCTCAGGCCCGCCTCCGCCGCGGCGCGCGCGACGTTTCCCGCGGCCTCGCGGTCCATCGCCGCGAAGTCCCCGGAGCCGGTCGTCATCGAGTGGACGAGGTAGTACGCCGCGTCGGCGCCTTCGAACGCCTTCGCGAGGGTCTCGGGCTTCAGGACGTCCGCCTTGACGACCTCCGCGCCCGGCCAGCGCGAGGCGGGGACCTTTGCGGGGTCGCGCACGAGGCAGCGGACCGAGTGGCCCCGCTCGAGGAGGCGCGGCACGAGCCGGGAACCGATGTAGCCGGTGGCGCCCGTGACGACGACGCGCATGGAGCTCCCGTCCTCCTCCCGGGCCGTTTCGTCGAAGGCCCCGACGTCGAGCCGGGAACCGTCCTCGTCCGGGGCCGGCTTTTCGTGCCTGCTTCCCGGACGAATGAGCCGGGGCGTCGTCTCTACGGGACGCAAGGAACGCCGGATTGAAGCCGGGGGCCGGGGCGAGGCGTCGCGGAGGACGCCCCGGAGAGCGGACGGTCCGCGCGAGGCGCCGCGAGGGCCGTCAGCCGGGCTTCTTCGCCTCGGCCTCCGGCCCGTACTCGACGAACGGGCCGTCGGCCTCGCGGCTCCGGTCCCGGTAGCCGCAGCGCCCCGTCCTTTCGTGACCCGCGTAGCGCTCCTCGAAGACGCGGCACGCCTCCGGGCGGCGCAGCCACTTCCCGTCGGCGCCGACACAGTGCTCGACGAGGATCGGGACCTCGCCCTCGGGGCGGACCTCGTGCAGGGTCGCCTCGGAGGGGGAGACGTCCTCGTCGGCGAGCTTCTCGAGGAGACCGCAGAGCGTGTCGTCGATCCAGCTCTGCGTCATCCCCGGGACACCGGTGACGGCGACGCGAGCCTCGTAGGTGTAGGGGAGCCGGTGGTCGTATTTCGACTTCGGGCCGAGGACGCGGTCGAGGAGGCTCATCGCGAAAAGGATACTGCGGCGCGGCGAGGAGGGGGACGCGGCTCCGCCGCGCCGGCCCTGCTATCGTCCCGCCCACGTGACACAGGTGAGGCCCGACGGCGCGCCGCGGCTCGTCCGCGCCTGGGGAAGGCGCGAGTGCCTCCTCTTCGTCGTCGGGTCGATGGTCGGCACGGGCATCTACCTCTCGGCGGGCGACGTCGTGAGGAAGATCCCGCATCCCTCGTGGATCCTCCTCGTCTGGCTCGTCGGCGGGCTCCACGCCCTCGCGGCGGGGCTCACCTACGCCGAGCTCGGCGTGCGGAGGCCCGGGGCGGGCGGCCCCTACGACTACCTTCGCGAGACCTTCGGCCCGCTCACGGCGTGGCTGTTCACCTGGGCCTTCTCGTTCGTCGTGATGACGGGGGCCGTCGCGGCCCTCTCGAGCGGCCTCGCCGAGTACCTCGGCGCCTTCTTCCCGGCGCTCGACCCGCGCGCCCCCGCGTTCGCCCTCGGCCCGCTCCGGGTCGCGCGCGGGCAGCTCGTCGCCGCCGGCCTCGGGTTCGCCGCGACGGCCTGGAACATGCTCGGCATCCGCGAGGGGGGGCTGCTCAACAACGTCCTCACGGCGCTCAAGATCGGGCTCCTCCTCGCCTTCGTCGGCGCCGGCCTCGCGTCCCCCGCGGCGAAGCTCCCGCCGGTCGACGGCCTCGCGATGCCGTTCTCGCTCCCGGTGCTCGCCTCGGCCGGGGCGGCGCTCGCCGGGGTCCTCTGGGCCTACGACGGCTGGGTCGGCCTCTCGGCCCTCGGCGCCGAGGTGAAGGACCCGCGCCGCGACGTCCCCGCGGGCCTCTGGGGCGGCGTCCTCGTCGTCGCGGCTCTCTACCTCCTCGCGAACCTCGTCTACCTCGCGGCGGCCCCCGTCGCCGCGCTCGGCGCCTCGCCGCGCGCCGCGGCGACGGCCATGGAGGCGCTCTTCGGGGCGCGGGCGACGCGGTGGCTCGACCTCGCCATCGTCGTCTCCATCGCGGGCTCCCTCGCCGCGAACGTCATACCCGGCCCGCGCGTCACGTACGCCGCCGCCCGCGACGGCCGGCTCCCGGCGCGATTCGGCACGCTCCACCCGACGCACGCGACCCCCGCCTTCGGCCTCCTCGTCCAGGCGCTCCTCGCGGCCGTCCTCGCGCTGACCGGGACGTTCGACGGCCTCGTGGCGACCGTGGCTTCGTTCGGGACGTTCTTCTACGCCCTCGGCGGGGCGGCGATCTTCGTCTACAGGCGGCGCGAGCCGGAGGCCGCCTGGAGGATGCCGGGCTACCCGTGGGTGCCGGCGCTCTACGTCGGCTCGTCGACGCTCTTCGCCGTCACGATCGCCATCGGTTCCCCGCGCGACGCCCTCCGCGGGGCCGTCGTCCTCCTCGCGGGGGCCGGAGTCTGGCTCGCGATGCGGCGACGGCCCGCGAAGCCCGCGCCCTGACGCCCGCCCCTCGGGCCTACACTTCCTCCTTCATGCGGCCGCGCCTCCGCCTCCTCGACGACGCCCTCGCCGATCGGATCGTCGACGAGGCGCGCTCCGTCCTCGCGAGCCTCGGGGTCGAGCTGCACGACCCGGGGCTGACGGAGCTCCTCCTCGCGCACGGCGCGACGCCCGACGAAGCGGGAAAGCGGGTTCGCATTCCGGGAGGGCTCGTCGACCGCGCCCTCGCGACGGCGCCGGGCGGCTTCGCGCTCCACGACGCCGCGGGGAACGCCACCCACGACCTCTCGGGCGACAACGTCCACTTCGCGCCCGGCTCGGCGGCGATCCGCCTCCTCGACCCTGCGACGGGAGCCCTCCGCCCGCCCGTCACGGCCGACTACGTCCGCTACGCGAAGCTCGTCGCGGGGCTGCCCCATCTCGCCGCGCAGAGCACGGCCTTCGTCCCGTCCGACGTCCCCGCGGCGGTCTCCGACAGCTGGCGCCTCTTCCATTCGCTCCTCCACTGCGGGAAGCCCGTCGTCACCGGCGCCTTCACTGCCGAGGGCTTCGCGGTGATGCGCGACCTCCTCCTCGCCGTCCGCGGCACGGACGAGGCCCTGCACGAGAAGCCCCTCGCTCTCTTCACCTGCTGCCCGACCTCGCCGCTCGCCTGGAGCGAGGCGACCGGCCGGAACCTCGTCGACTGCGCCCGCGCCGGGATCCCCGTCGAGATCGTCGCCGTCCCCCTCGCGGGCTTCCTCTCGCCCGTGACGCTCGTCGGCACGCTCGTCCAGGGAACGGCCGAGAACCTCAGCGGCGTCGTCCTCCACCAGCTCGCCGCGCCCGGCGCGCCGCTCCTCTGGGGCACCTCCGCCGCCGTCTTCGACATACGCTCCGAGGGGGCGGCGACGGGCGCGATCGAGACCTCGATGCTGACCTGCGGGATGACGGAGGTGGGAAAGCGCCTCGGCCTTCCGACGCAGGCCTACGCGGGCGTCTCCGACGCCAAGGAGCTCGACGCGCAGGCCGGGGCCGAGAGCGCCTCCGGCGCCCTCCTCGCGGCGCTCGCCGGCGTCAACAGCGTCTCTGGCCCCGGCCTCCTCGAGCTCGACAACGGCTTCAGCCTCGGCAAGCTCGTCCTCGACCACGAGCTCTGCGGCATGGCGCTCCGCCTCGTCCGCGGCGTCGGGCCGCGCGACGACTTCCCGGCGCTCCCTCTCCTGGGCGAGCTCCTCGCC
>JBDIBE010000054.1:0-13065 GCA_039812785.1 Thermoanaerobaculia bacterium
CGCTTTCGCGACGGCTCCGGCGGACGTCGCCGCGAGCCGCCCGCGCGTCCGGGGCGCGGCGCAGCTCTTCGGCGCGCTCGAGAGGCTCGTCCCCGCCTCGCGGGAGTGGCTCGCCGAACGGGTCGGCGCCTCCGTGGAGCACGGCGCCCCGGACGGCCTCCCCGTCCTCGGCGAGGCGGGAACCGACGGGCTGCTCCTCGCCGCGGGCTGGGGAGGGGACGAGCTCCTCCTCGCGCCGGCCGCGGCCGCGGTCGTGGCGGACCTCGTCACGGGGCGGGTCCCCCCCCTCGCGGCCGCTCCCTTCTCGCCGTCGCGGCTCGGGGCCTGAGCCGAGCCGGAATGGTATTCTGTCCGGCTATGTGTACGAGGCGGCGTGCCGCTTTCCGGCAGGGTGTCTTCAAGCCGCCGTTCTGGAGGGTCCGAGATGATGCGTGAGGCTTTCTATTCGGCGGTGCGAGGGACCGCGGACGTCGCCTGGAGGGGGTTCCAGTGGGTCAACCGGAAGGTGCCCGCACGGTCCTTCCACCCGGCGTGGTCGCCGGAGCCGCTGCCGAAGAGCCACGAACGCACGAAGCCGCCCCTCGGTTTCCCGAGGCGGACGGACTCGCTCTGCCCCGTCTGCACCCGCGAGGTCCGCGACGCCATCGTGAAGGGGCAGGAGGACCTCCGGGCCCTGATCGACGGTCACCCCGGCGAGATCCCGGCCGACATCCTCCAGCGCGGCAAGGAGATCTGGATGGTCAAGACGTGCCCGAAGCACGGCACGTTCGAGGACCTGATGTCGAGCGACGTCGACTTCTACCGCCGCCTCGAGGGGAACTTCTTCGGGCGCGACGTGAGGATCGGCAAGGACGATCTCCACGGGCACGGCTCGTCGTCGATGCGCTACGGCCGCGGCGCGGTCCTCACGGTCGACCTGACGAACCGCTGCAACATGATGTGCAACCCCTGCTTCATGGACGCGAACCAGGTCGGCTACGTCCACGAGCTCTCCTGGAACGACGTGAAGGAGATCCTCGACAACGCCGCGTCCATCAAGCCGCGGAGGCAGCTCTCCGTCCAGTTCTCGGGCGGCGAGCCGACCCTCTCCCCGCACTTCCTCGAGGCGATCCGCTACGCGAAGGAGATCGGCTACTTCGCCGTCCAGTGCGCGACGAACGGGATCCGCTTCGCGCAGGAGCCTCTCTTCGCCAAGGCCGCCGCCGAGGCGGGCCTTCGCCTCGTCTACCTCCAGTTCGACGGCGTCGGGAACGACCACAACCAGCACCGCGGCGTCTCGAACCTCTACGACGTCAAGGAACGGGCGATCGCGAACCTGAAGGCCGCCGGCGTCGACGTCACGCTCGTCATCACGATCGTCAACTCGATCAACAACGACCAGGTCGGCGACATCATCCGCTTCGCGATCCGGAACATCGACAAGATCAACGCTCTCTCCTTCCAGCCCGTCTCCTTCACGGGGCGCGACGAGGAGATCGACGACGAGACCCGGACGAGGCAGCGCTACACGCTCTCGCACCTGGCGAACGACGTGAAGGCGCAGGCCGGGATCGGGGAGCCGATGCGGGACTGGTTCCCGCTGTCGGCCTCGGGCCCCTTCTCCGACCTCCGCGACCTTCTCGGCGGCCTCGAGGCGGAGTGGGGCTCGCTGAAGTGCGGCTGCCACCCGAACTGCGGGATCGCGACGATGCTCCTCGTCCACGAGAAGACGGGGGAGGCCGTCCCCGTGACGCAGATCCTGGACGCGGACCGGCTCCTGCGCGACCTCACCGTCGTGACGGACGCGGCCCGCGGCCGCTTCCTGACCATCGTGCAGGCCGCCCTCGCGGTCGCGCGGAACATCCGGCCCGCGGGCATCCCGAAGAACCTCGGCGTCCTCGAGACGCTCAAGATCGTCGACGGCCACACGGGGAAGTCGATGGGGATCGCCTCCCAGGGCCGCTACCCCTGGCGGGTCCTCCTCGTCGCCGGGATGTGGTTCCAGGACCTCTTCAACTACGACTTCCGCCGGACGGAGATGTGCATCATCCCGTACGGCACGCAGCTCGGCGAGATCTCCTTCTGCGCCTACAACACGGGCGCCGGCTGGAGGCAGATCATCGAGGAGATGCACCAGACGGCGACGCTCGCCGACTGGTACCGCGACAAGGGGCGCCACCCGATCTACGCGGGAGGCAAGTCGGTCCCGCTGCCGACCTACCGGCCGCGCCCGGCCGTGCCCGAGGAGCTCCCCGAGGCCGCGAAGGCGGGCCTCGGCATGGCGCTCCCGTCGTTCGGCACGGTCTCGGGCGGGAAGTAGCGGGCGAGGCGGGCGGGGCCCTCGCCCCGCCCGCGCCCCTTCCCCCGGGCTACTCCAGGAAGTCGAGGTCGCGGCCCGCCGTCTCCGCCATCCCGGCGAGGGAGACGAGCGCGAGCCCGACGCAGGCGAGGCCGACCGTCCACGCGCTGCCGACGTAGCCGAGGCGCGGCGCGAGGAAGGCGAAGCTCCCCGTGATGAGCGGGACCGAGCCCCGGACGAAGTTCGGCACCGTCGTCGCCACGGTGGAGCGGAGGTTCGTCCCGAACTGCTCGGCGGCGATCGTGACGAAGACCGCCCAGTAGCCGGTCGCGAGGCCGAGGTACCCGCAGAGGAGGTAGAGCGCCGCCGGCGTCAGGCCCCGCAGCGTGAGGAACGCCGCGACGCCCGCGAGCGTCGCGAGGATGAAGAGGAGGACGACCTTCCTCCGGCTCCGCCAGGCCTGGCTGAGGATCCCCGAAGCGAAGCTCCCGATCGTGATGCCGCTGTAGCAGAAGGCGACCGCCGTACCGGCGGCGACGGGCCCCGTGACGCCGATCTTCGGGGCGAACTCGGGCGCCGAGGAGACGAGGATCGCCACGCAGAACCAGGTCGGGAGTCCGATCAGGATGCAGCGGAGGTAGCGGAAGAAGCGCTCGCGCGACGTGAAGAGGCTGAGGAAGTCCCCGCGCGTGACGCCGTGCCGCTCGCCGAGGCCGCGGAACATCGCGCTCTCGCGGAGGCTGAAGCGCGTCGCGAGGAGGACGAGGCCGAGCCCGCCGCCGACGAGGTAGGCGACGCGCCACGGGAGGTACTTGCCGACGAGGCTCGCGGCCACGGTGCCGAAGATGCCGACCCCCGCGATGATCGCGGTGCCGTAGGCGCGCAGGTTCTTCGGGAGGATCTCGCTCACGAGGGTGACCGCCGCGCCGAGCTCGCCGGCGAGGCCGAGGCCCGCGAGGAAGCGCCACGCGGCGTAGGCGGGGATCCCGTGGACGAAGGCGTTCGCGATGTTCGCGATCGAGTAGAGCGCGATGCTGCCGAAGAGCGTGGAGAGCCGCCCCCTCTTGTCGCCGAGGACGCCCCAGAAGATCCCGCCGAGGAGCATCCCGACCATCTGGACGTTGAGGAGGAGGAAGTAGGCCGAGACCTGCGCGTCGCCCGGGGGCACGCCGAGGTCGGTGAGGCTCGGCTGCCGGAGGATCGGGAAGAGGAGCAGGTCGAACATGTCCACGAAGTAGCCGAGGGAGGCCACGAGAACGGTCAGGCTGAAGATCTGCGACAGCGGGGACTTCTCGGTGCTCGACACGGGGAGGGATTCTCGGCGCCGGCCCGCCGGTTGTCGACGGAAAGGCGGCCCGGGCCGCCCCGGCGCCCGCGGGCCGGCGCTCAGGGCGGGCCGGTCGCCCGCGTACGGGCGCTCACGGCCGCCACGTCACCGAGTTCCTCGGCCCCTCCCAGACGGTCACCTCCTCGAGGCGGACGCCGTCCGCGAGGACGCCCGCCTTGCGGACCTCCTCGGCCACCCAGAGCGCGACGTTCTCGGCCGTCGGGTTCCTCGCGTCGAACGGCGGGACCGTGTTGAGGTCCCTGTCGTGGAGGCGCGCGGCGAGCTCCTTCACGAGCCTCTCCGTCGGGACGAAGTCGACGGAGAGGTCGTAGGCACCGAGGGCGTCCGTCCCGAGGGCGACCTCGACCTTCCAGGAGTGCCCGTGGACCGGCTCCGGCCCGCCGACGTAGTCCCGGAGGTGGTGCGCGGCCTCGAACGTCGCGTGGCAGCGGATCGTGAACGGCATCGGACCTCCCCGCGCCCTCAGCGCGTCAGGACCGTCTCCTCGCGGACGACACGGATGGCGTGCTGGTCCTCGGGGGCGAGGCCCCACGTCGTCTCGATGTGGCGCTTCGGCGTCGTCGCCCCTTCGCCCGAGAGCCGCAGCCGCTCGACGACCTCCTCGCCGTTCGGGAGCGTGAAGCGGTAGACCCCCTCCGTCGCGGCCTTGCCGAGAGAGGGGGCGCCGGGCGGGAGCGCCGTCCAGCCGAGGAGGCGCATCCCGGGCGGGAGGCGGTCGTTGACGGCGGCGAGGTGCTCCGGCGTCAGCGGCTCGACGACGTCGAGGTCGAAGAGCTCGTGGCGCGACTCGGAGCCGAGCGGGAGCGCCGGCCCCATCGAGAGGCGGATGTGCGGGTTGAAGCCCTCGGTATAGCGGACGGGGAGGCGGGCGGCGCGGAGCGCCCGCTCGAGGACGTCCATGACGTTCCGGTGCGAGAGGTAGCGGGCGTCGCCGAGCTTCTCGAAGGAGACGCGCCAGCTCCGCGAGATCGCGGCGCTCTCGCTCGCCCCGCCGCGCGTCGTGCGCCGCTCGCGGAGGGGGAGGAGGTCGGGCGTCGCCTTCATCCGGTAGGCAGCCCCCTTCGCCTTGTCGGCGTAGGCGGCGCCGCGCCCCTCGGCGCGCGCGTCGGCGACGTCGTGCCCGACGCCCGCGGCCGACGGGAGCGGCACGCCGACCGCCTCGGGCGGCGCGGCGACGGCGTCCGCGGCCGGCGGGGCGGCGTCCTCTTCCGCCGGGAGGGACGGCAGCGCGAACGAGAAGCCCGCGGGCATCCCGTTCGCGAGGACGGTGTCCTCGCCGTTCCCCGGGACGCCGCAGGCGGTGCAGCGGCCCCACTTGCAGTCGTCCGTCGCCATCTCCTGAAGCGCCTTCTTCCACTCGACGACGAGGAAGGGCTTGCGGATCGAGGCGTCGACGACGTCCCAGGGGAGCGTCTCCTTCAGGTCCTTCTGCCGGAGGTGGCGCTCCTTCGGGATCCCGGCCGCCTCGAGCGCCTCGGTCCAGCGCGCGTGCGAGAAGTGCTCGGACCAGCCGTCGAACTTCCCGCCCCTCTTCCAGACCTCGAGGAGCGCCTTCGACATCCTCCGGTCGCCGAGCGAGAGGAGCGCCTCGATCTCGGCCTCCTTCGGCTCGTGCCACTTGAGCTTGGCGCCGCGGACGGGGCGGAACCTCTCCTTGAGGTAGGCGAGCTTGCGCGTCAGCGTCTCGACCCCGTCGAAGGCGGACCACTGGAACGGCGTGAAGCTCTTCGGGACGAAGGAGCCGACGGAGACGTGGACGGTCGCCTTCACGCCCTTCCTCCGCCCCTCGGCGAGGATGTCCGAGACGAGCGTCACGAGCTCGTCGAGGTCGGCCTCCGTCTCCGAGGGGAGCCCGATCATCGTGTAGACCTTGATGAGGTCCCAGCCCCGCTCGAAGGCGACGCCCGCGGCCTTCACCATGTCGCCGTTCGTGAAGGTCTTGTTGATGACGCGGCGGAGGCGGTCGGAGCCGGTCTCCGGGGCGAACGTGAAGCCCGACTTCCGCACCTCGGAGACGGCGTCGGCGAGGGCGACGGAGAAGGCCTCGGCGCGGAGAGAGGGGAGCGAGATGGAGACCTTCGTCTTCGCGAGCTCCGGCGCGAGGCACGCCACGAGCGGCTCGATCTGCGAGTAGTCGGCCGAGGAGAGCGAGAGGAGACCGACCTCGGACCAGCCCGCCTCGTCGATGAAGGCCTTCGTCATCCGCGCGACGTCGGCCGGGTCGAGCTCGCGGACGGGGCGGTACCAGTAGCCCGCCTGGCAGAAGCGGCACCCCTGCGTGCAGCCGCGCATGATCTCGAGGCCGAGGCGGTCCTGGACGATGTCGACGGACGGGACCATCGGCTTCGCCGGGTAGACCGACGGGTCGAGCCGCTCGACCCAGACCCGCTTGGCCCTCTCCGGGACGCCCTGGGCGTTCGGCGTGTGCGCGACGACGCGGTCGCCCTCGTAGCTCACGTCGTAGAGCGAAGGGACGTAGATGCCGGGGCAGGCCGCGAAGGCGAGGAGCCGCTCGCGGCGGGAGAGGCCGCGCGTCGCCTTCACCGCCTCGAGGAAGACGCCGAGCGCCTCCTCGGCGTCGCCGATGAGGAAGGCGTCGAAGAAGTCGGCGACGGGCTCGGGGTTCGCGACGCACGGCCCGCCGCCGACGACGACCGGGTCGCCGCCGCCGCGCTCCGAGGCGAGGACCGGGATCCCCGCGAGGTCGAGCATGTTCGGGACGTTCGTGTAGTTCAGCTCGCTCTGGAGCGAGAAGCCGAGGACGTCGAAGTCCTTCACCGGGGCGCACGACTCGACGGAGAAGAGCGGGATCGCCTCGCGCCGCATCACCTCCTCGAGGTCGACCCACGGGGCGTAGGCGCGCTCGCAGGCGAAGCCGTCGCGGCGGTTGACGAGCTCGTAGAGGATCTTCGTCCCCGTGTGGCTCATCCCGATCTCGTAGGCGTCGGGGAAGGCGAGGCAGAGCGTCAGGCCGGACGAGGCGAGCTCCTTCCGGACGACGTTCCGCTCGAGGCCGAGGTAGCGGCCGGGGCGCTCGACGCGGAGGAGGAAGGGCTCGAGGCGGGGACGGAGGGATTCGAAGCGCATGAAGAGGGCCTTTCCGAGGAGGCGGAGTTTAGTCCGGGACGTTGCGAGCACGTCTCTGCCGCCGATCGGTCGACGGATTCGAGGCCGTCCTGCGGGCGTCACCGCGCGAACCGCGATAATCGCCCCCCGCGTGCCCGAACTCCCGCCGCTCGCCATCGCCGGGGCCGGCCCCGCCGGCCTCACCGCCGCGACCCTCCTCGCGCGGGCCGGGAGGAAGGTCGTCGTCCACGAGCGGAACGCGACCGTCGGCGCGCGCTTCGTCGGCGACCTGCAGGTCATCGAGGACGCCTCGGACCCGCGCGAGAGGGTCCCGGCGCTCTTCGCGCGCCTCGGCCTCCCGGCGCCCGCCTGGGTCCCGGCGACGAGAGCGGAGTTCTTCGACGCGAAGCTCCGCTGCTTCGAGGTGACGTCCCGCGAGCCGTACGCCTGGTTCGTGACGCGCGGACCGGGAGAGGGGACGCTCGACACGACGCTCCTCGGGGGCGCCCTCGCCGCCGGCGCCGAGGTCCGGTTCCGCTCGCGCCTCGAGCCGAAGGAGGCCGACCTCGTCGCGACGGGCCCGCAGACTCCCGACGGCCTCGCGCGCGAGACGGCGTTCGAGAGCGACGACGTCACGCGCGTCCGAGTCCTCTTCGACCCCGCGGTCGCGCCCGGCGGCTACGCCTACCTCTTCACCGTCGGCGGGCGCGGTACGTTCGGCTGCGCGATCGTCCGCGACCTGGGCGGCATCGACCGCTACTTCGAGAGGGCGAAAGAGAGGCTCCTCTCCGTCGAGAAGGTCCCGATGGAGGGCGCGCGCGACGCCTACTCGTTCATGAACTTCGCCCTCGCGCCCGAGGCGTCGCGCGAGGGACGCCCCGCGGCGGGGGAGGCGGGCGCCTTCCAGGACTACCTCTTCGGCCTCGGGATGCGCTACGCGATCTCGTCGGGCGCCCTCGCCGCCGAGGCCCTCCTGACGGGCCGCGACTTCTCCGCGCTCGCGCGGGAGAGGTTCGCGCGGCGGCAGCGCGTCTCCGTGGTGAACCGCTTCCTCTACGAGGCCGGAGGCGCGTTCGGCCTCTCGCTCTTCGCGCGGCTCGCCGCGCGCGCCGACTTCCGCGCCGTCCTCGCGGGCTTCTACCGGCCCGGCGGCGTCCGCCTCGCCCTCGCGCCGCTCGTGACGGCCCTCTGGCGGAACCGCGGCCGCTGCGCGCACCGCCTCCCGGAGCACTGGTGCCGGAGGCGCGAGCGGGAGATCCGCGAGGTCGCGCTCGGGAGGATCGCGTGACCCAGGCTCCCGCCCTCACGGCGGCCCACCGCGCGAACCGCGCTCTGACCCACCGGGCCGGCGCGAACTTCTCCGTCGGCTTCCGCTTCCTCCCGAAGGAGAGGAGACGCGCCGTCTACGCGGCCTACGCCTGGTGCCGCCTCGCCGACGACGCCGTCGACGAGGGGGACCCGGCAGGCGCCCCCGCGCGCCTCGACGCGTGGGAGAGGGAGCTCGACGCCGTCTACGGCGGCGCGCCCGGGAGCGCCGCGGGAGTCGCGCTCGCCGAGGCGCTCCCGCGCTTCCCGATCCCGAAGGAGGCGTTCCAGGGCCTCCTCGCCGGCTGCCGGCAGGACCTCGTCAAGGCGCGCTACGCGACCTTCGAGGAGCTCCTCGGCTACTGCGACCTCGTGGCCTCGACGATCTCGACGATCTCGCTCGCGATCTTCGGCGGCCTCGGAAACCCGGAGGCCGAGGCGCGCGGGCGCGAGCTCGCGACGGCGCTCCAGCTGACGAACGTCGTCCGCGACGTCGGAGAGGACGTCGGGCGCGGGCGGCTCTACCTGCCGCTCGAGGACCTCGCGCGCTTCGGCGTCGCGGAGGAGGACGTCCTCGCGCTCCGGGAGACGCCCGCCGTCGCCGAGCTCGTCCGCTTCGAGGCGCGCCGCGCGCTCTCCTTCTTCCGCGCGGCCGAGCCCGTGAAGGAGCTCGTCGACCGGGAGTGCCGCTTCGCGGTGACGATGATGGGCGGCATCTACGCCGAGGTCGCGCGCGAGGTCCTCGCCTCGCCCTGCGACACGCTGCGCCGCCGCATCTCGCTCTCGACGCCGCGCAAGGTGCGCGCCGTCCTCGCGCGAATTTTCGACGGGCGTTTCGATCGCGGAGCGGATTGACTCCCGCCGACGCGGAGAACTACAGTCGAAGCGATGGCGCTCGACGAGAAGACCCGCGCGGCGCTCCGCGAGCTGGGGAAGGCCCTCAACGAGGCCGTCTCCTCCTCGGCGGAGGTGCAGGAGGTCCTGCAGCGCCTCCGCGACGAGGGGCACGAGCCGTACCTCGTCCTCGACGCGACGGTCGCCCTCGAGGGGCGCGGCCGGCGCTCCCGGGCGGCCCTCCCGTCGATCCGCCGCGGGGGGCACGCCCGCCGCGAGGAGTCCGAGGGGACGTTCAAGATCGACGTGAAGGACCTCCACTTCCTCCGCTCCGTCGGCATCGACCCGACGCGCGCGCCGCGCGCCCCGCGGGGCCGGCGGCGGAGCGGGACGGCGGTCTCGCTCCGCTCGACCGTCGCGAAGCGGCCCTGAAGACACCCCTCCTCGGCCTGTCCCTCCCGGAGCTCGCGCAGGCGCTCGCGCCGCTCGCACGGGAGCGCTTCCGCGCCGCGCAGGTGATGCGCTGGATGACGGAGCGGCGCGCCGCGACGTTCGACGAGATGACCGACCTGCCCGCGCCGCTCCGCGCGGCGCTCGCGGAGCGCTTCGTCGTCGGCCTGCCGGAGGTCGAGGCGCGCACGCCGTCGGAGGACGGAGCGGAGAAGTTCCTCTTCCGGCTCGCGGACGGCGCGAAGGTCGAGGCCGTCTACATCCCCGCGCCGAGGAGGCGCGCCTCCTCGGAGGGCGAGCGGGTCACCGTCTGCGTCTCCTCGCAGGCGGGTTGCGCCGTCAACTGCGCCTTCTGCGTGACGGGGCGGATGGGGGCGGGGCGGAACCTCCTTTCGGGGGAGATCCTCGGGCAGTACCTCGCGATCGCGCGCGCGAAGGGCTTCGGCCCGCGCGGGGCGAACGTCGTCTTCATGGGGATGGGCGAGCCGCTCCTGAACGTCGCGAACGTCGCGCGCGCCCTCGACCTCCTCGAGGCCGAGGTCTCGCCGCGGCGGACGACGGTCTCGACGGCGGGCGTCGTCCCGGGCCTCCGCGAGCTGGCGAAGCGCGAGCGCCGGCCGAACCTCGCGGTCTCGCTCACGGCGGCCGAGAACGCCCTCAGGACGCGGCTCATGCCGATCAACGCCCAGTGGGGCGTGACGGAGCTCTTCGAGGCGCTCGCGGAGTGGCCGCTCGAGCCGGGGCGGAAGGTCACCTTCGAGGTCGTCCTCGTCGCGGGCGTCAACGACTCCCCGGAGGCCGCGCGCGCCCTCGCCCGCCTCGTGAAGCGGCTCCCCTCGAAGGTGAACCTGATCCCGCTGAACGAGTCGCCCGAGTGGCTCCCCGGCCTGAAGCGGCCCGCGGACGAGGCCGTCGACGCCTTCGCGGGGATCCTCGCGGGCTCCGGGGTCGACGTCACGGTGCGCCGGTCGAAGGGGCTCGGCGCGGCCGCGGCGTGCGGCCAGCTGAAGGGGCGCGAGGCGCCCGGGCGCCAGCCGCGCACACCGCGCCCGCCCGTCCGTTCCTGAGACAATCCGGGGCGTGTCGAGCGCGCCTCCCGCCCAGGTCCCCTTCCCGAACCTCGTCGCGATGATGATCCGGAAGGCGGACAAGGTCTCCGACCTGATCTTCTCTCCCGGCCGGCCGCCGCAGGTGGAGGTGCTCGGCCGCCTCGAGCCGGTCCCGGCCCCCGGCTGGGAGAAGCTCACGCCGGAGCTGACGGCCGCGATCGCGAAGCACCTCGTCGGCGACAACGCGACGGCGCAGCGCGCGCTCGTCGACGACGGGGCGGCCGACGTCGCCTACTCGATCCCGGGCTTCTCGCGCTTCCGCGTGAACGTCTTCCTCCAGCGCGGGACGCACGCGGTCGTCATGCGCGTCATCCCGATGAGGGTGCCGACGTTCGACGAGCTGAAGCTCCCGCCGGCGCTGCGCGAGATCGCGGGGCTGAAGAACGGGATCGTCCTCGTCACCGGGCCGACCGGCTCGGGGAAGTCGTCGACCCTCGCGGCGGTCATCGACCTCATCAACGAGACGCACGCCTGGCACGTCGTCACGATCGAGGACCCGATCGAGTTCATCCACGGCCACAAGAAGGCGACGATCCACCAGAGGGAGCTCCACCGCGACTGCCCGAGCTTCTCGCGGGCCCTCCGTTCGGCGCTTCGCCAGGCCCCGAAGGTGATCCTCGTCGGCGAGATGCGGGACCAGGAGACGATCGAGATCGCGCTCGAGGCGTCGGAGACGGGGCACCTCGTCCTCTCGACGCTCCACACGACGGACGCGGCGAAGACGGTCGACCGGATCATCGGCGTCTTCCCGAAGGCCGAGGAGCAGGTCGTGAGGACGCGCCTCGCGAACTCGTTCCAGTTCATCGCCTCCCAGCGGCTCCTCCCGCGCGCCGACGGCTCAGGGCGCGTCGCGGCGGTCGAGGTCCTCCGGTCCAACTCGCGGACGCGCGAGTACATCGAGAAGGCGGCCTCGGCGGACGAGGGGAAGTCGCTCCTCGACGCGATGCGCGACGGCGGCGTCGACGGGATGCAGACGTTCGACCAGGTCATCGAGCAGCTCGTGCGCCGGCGCGTCGTCACGCTCGACGTCGGCCTCTCCTACGCGACGAACCCGGGGAACCTGAGGATCGAGCTGGCCGACTTCGCGGGCTGAGGCGCGCGAAGCGGGCGAAGCGAGGCGCCCGCGGCCCGGAAGGGGCGCGCGGGCGCGGGGCGGCGGCGCCGTCCCGTGGGTTACTTCGCGGCGGCCTTCTCGACGAGCTCGAGCTCGAGCTGGATCGTGACCTCGTCTCCGACGAGGACGCCGCCGGCCTCGAGCGCCTTGTTGAAGCTCACGCCGAAGTCCTGGCGGTTGATCTTCCCGGTCGCGTTGGCTCCGACGACCGTCTGCCCCCACGGGCTCTTCACGGGCGCCGTGTACTCGACGTCGAGGGTGACGGGCTTCGTGACGCCGCGCAGGGTGAGGTTGCCGGTCACCTTCGCCTTCGTCGCGGAGACCTTCTCGACCTTCGTCGAGGTGAAGGTCATCTGGGGGAACTTCGCCGCGTCGAAGAAGTCGCCCGACCGGAGGTGCTCGTCGCGCTTCGGCTCGCGCGTGTTGACCGAGGCGACCTCGATCGTGGCCGAGATCTTCGCCGTCGACGGGTCGGCGGGGTTCCCGTCGACGGTCGCCGTGAACTTGTCGAAGGAGCCCTTCACGTTCGAGATCATCATGTGGCGGACCTGGAACCCGACCGTCGAGTGGGCGGGGTCGGCGGTCCAGGTCTGGGCGGGCGCGGGCAGGGCCGCGGCGGCGAGAGTGGCGGCGAGGGCGAGGGTCGAAAGGGGCGTCTTCATCGTTCCTCCGGATCCGCCGGGGCGGGCCCCGGCGCGTCTTCGTCTTTCGTTGCGCCCGGGGTTCCCGGGGCGTCGATGTCTCCCCTGCAACCGCCGGGCCAGCCCTGGCGGGGCCCCCGAGCGGCCGTTTCGATCGGAACGGAAAGAATGGCTCTCGAATTGAGAGCCGGGGCGGGCAAGCGGCGGGCGCCTAGAATCGCCCGCCCGGGAGGAGGGGAGATGGTCGGAACGACGCGCCGTCGCTGGACTCGGAGTGGGATCGGGGCCGCCCTCGGCCTCCTCGCGCTCTCTCTCCCGGCGGCGGCGGGAGAGACGTGGCTCCTCCCGCTCCTGCCGCCGGCGTCCTCCGCCGCCGTGCCGACCCCGGCGCCCAGGCGGGGCGCCCGCCCGGCGAAGCCGGCGCCCGCACCCTCCTGGCCCTTCCCGGTCGCCGTCGCGGGCGAGAGCACCTTCGTCGAGCTGACGACGGGCGACGGCTACCCGGAGCCGGGGGGCCCCGTTCTGCCGGAGCGGATCGACCGCTCCTTCGTCCGCCTCGGCGACGGCCGGCCGATGCCGCTCACGGGGGCGAAGGTGGACGGGACGAGGACGCGGCTCGAGGCGACGTGGGTCGGCCAGGGGCTCGCGACCCTCGGCGTCCTCCTCCGGCCGGAGGCGCGGACATCGGAGGCCGCGGAGTTCGAGGCGTTCCTCGCGGAGGCGGGCGCGGACGACGTCGCCGCGCTCCGAGCGAAGAAGAAGGAGGCGAAGAAGCCGGCGCGCCTCGTCGCCGACGAGATCGCCCGCGCCTTCGCCGGGGTCGTGGCGCCGCCTCGCGCCGTCGTCACGGCGAACCCGTCGGAGGGGCGCGACGAGCCGCTCGGTCTCCCGCTCGAGATCGTCGCCGGCGCCCCGCCGCT
>JBDIBE010000055.1:0-12961 GCA_039812785.1 Thermoanaerobaculia bacterium
GTGGTGCTTCAGCCCGAACCGGTGCGCCTCGTCGCGCGCGCGCTGGAGCAGCTTCAACCCCGCGTTGCGTCGCGGCAGGACGACGGGCGTCGAGCGGCCCGGGACGAAGACCTCCTCCTCTCGCTTGGCGAGGCCGACGGCCGGCAGCTCGATGCCGATCCGGTCGAGGGCGCCGAGGGCGGCCGAGAGCTGACCCTTCCCGCCGTCGATCACGAGGAGGTCGGGGAGCGGCTCTTCCTCCGCCCTCCGCCGCACGTAGCGGCGCGTCACCGCCTCGGCGATCGAGGCGAAGTCGTCGGGGACGGGCCGGTCGATCCGGAACGCGCGGTACTCCTCCTTCGCGGGGCGGCCGTCGACGAAGACGACGCACGAGGCGTAGGTGTCGCTCCCCTGTAGGTGGGAGATGTCGAAGCACTCGATGCGCGCCGGCGGGCGCTCGAGGCCGAGCGCGTGCGCGAGGGCGAGCGTCGCCTTCTCGCTCGCCTCGCGCGGCGTCCGGAATCTCCGGACGTGGCTCGTCCGGGCGTTGTCGCGCGCGATCCTCACGCGCTCGAAGGCGGCCCCCCGCTTCGGCGTCCTCACGGCGACCCTCGACCCCCGCCGCTCCGAGAGCCACTCCTCGACGGGCTCGAGCGCCTCCTCGGGGACCTCGTCCGGAAGGTGGACCTCCTTCGGCAGGAACGTCGTCGCGTCGTAATACTGCGAGAGGAGCGCGACCCAGAGCTCGTCCCGGTCGAAGTCGCCGATCCCTTCCCAGAAGAGCTCGCGCGAGTCGAGGACGGCGCCTCCCCGGACGTGGAGGACGGAGACGGCGAGGTTGCCGCCGTCCGCGAAGTCGCCGAAGACGTCGACGTCCTCCCCCGCGAGCGACTGGACCCGCTGCTTCTGCGCGAGCTCCTCGACCGTCCGGAGGCAGTCGCGGTAGGCGGCCGCCATCTCGAAGCTCTCCCCCTCGGCCGCCGCCTCCATCTTCTCGCGGAGGCGCGGCGCGAGCTCGTCGTTTCGCCCCGAGAGGAAGAGAACGACGTCGCGGACGGCGTCGTCGTAGGCCGCCTTCGTCGTCAGCCCCGCGACGCACGGCCCGAGGCAGGCGTGCATGTCGTGGTAGAGGCACGGCCGCGGGAGCGAGCCGTCGATCTCGATCCGGCAGGTCCGGATCTGGAACATCCGCTGGACCATCTTCATCGCGCCGCGGCAGGTCCGCGCCGGGAGGAACGGCCCGAAGTAGGCGTGGCCGTCCTTCAGCACCCGTCGCGTCACGTGCGCCCGGGGCCACTCCTCCCCCGTCGTCACCTTGATGTACGGGTACGTCTTGTCGTCGCGGAGAAGGATGTTGTACCGGGGCTTGTGCCTCTTGATGAACGCGTTCTCGAGCGCGAGAGCCTCGCTCTCGGTGTCCGCGACGACGGTGTCGATCGTCGCGAACTCGGCGAGGAGGGCCTCCGTCTTCGGGTGCTTCGGCCCGGCCGAGAAGTACGAGGCGAGACGCTTGCGGATCGAGCGCGCCTTGCCGACGTAGAGGATCTTCCCCTTCGCGTCGCGGTAGAGGTAGATCCCGGGCTGGTCGGGGTAGGCGGAGAGATCGGGCGGGAGGCCCACGGGGGGATTCTAGAGAGGGCGCGGGCGGGCGCCGGAGGGGCGCCCGCCCGCGCGGGAGAGGCGGGTCAGCCGGAGACGCGCGTCCGGATGAGGAAGGCCGCGCCGAGGGCGACGAGGAGGCCGAGGAGGGCGAGGCCCGCGGCGGACGTCGCGGGAACGGCGGCCGCGAGGCCGGCGGCGAAGACGGTCGGGTCGGCCGAGCCGGGGAGGCCCGGGTCGTCCGTCGGGACCGACGACTCGTTCGTGCCGTTGCCGTCGGCGTCGAAGTAGAGCGTTCCCTGGTTCGAGACGTTCTGTCCCGCGGCGTTCGCCATGATCCAGGCGCTGATCGTGATCGTGACCGAGCCGTTGCCGGGGACGGAGCCGTTCCAGCGGACGGTCCCCGACGCGGTGTCGGCGACCGCCGCTCCGGCCGACGCGGCGGCGCCCTTGAGGACGAGGCCGGCGGGCAGTACGTCGACGAACTCGTCGCCCGGGTTGTCGAACTGCGCGTTCGCGCTCGAGTTGGAGACGACGATCGTGTAGGTGACGGTGGAGCCTGGCGTGAAGGATCCGGAGGCGGTCTTCGTGGCAGCGAGGGTCGCCGGCGAGAGGACCTCGACGCTCGCCGAGGCGGCGTTGTTGGCGGTGTTCGGGTCGGCCGTCGTGGAGGACGCGCCGGCCTGGCCCGCGAGGGTGCCGACCATGGCCGGAGCGGTGACCGTGAACGACAGGGTCGCCGCGCCTCCGGGCGGAAGGCTTCCGAAGCTCCAGGTCCCCGTCGCGGGGTTGAACGCGCCCTGGCTCGCGGAATAGGAAGACGCGGCGAGGGCGGGGAACGCCGGGAAGGCCTCCACCACGTTCAGGGAGTAGGCGGGATCGGCGCCGGCGTTCCGGGCCGTGAGGCTGAACGTCACCGGGCTCCCGGCGAGCACCGTGGCCGCCCCCGCCGACATCTCGAGGGAGACGTCCGCCGAGCGCGGCGCGAGCACGGCGACGCTCGCGGTGTTGTTCGCCGGGTTCGTGTCGAGCGGCGTCGACGCGGTGATCTGCGCGACGTTGAGGACCTGCCCGGTGGCGGCGACGGCGGCGACGACGTGGAGGGTCGCGCTCGCGCCGGCGGCGAGAGACGGGATCGTCCAGACGCCGGTGCCCGGCACCCAGGCGCCGCCTCCGTCGTCCGAGACGTAGTCGAGGCCGACGGGGAGCAGGTCGAAGACCTGGACGCCGGTGGCCCCGGTCGATCCGCCGTTCGTCACCGTGACGGTGAACGTCGCGTTCTGTCCCACGGAGGGGCTCGCCGGGCTCACGGACATCGTGACGCCGAGGTCCGTCGACTGTGCGGAGTCGAGCACGACGACCTCGGCCTGCTGCGGGCCGGCGTTGTGGTGGTGGAGGAGGAGCGCCCCGAGCGACCCGTTCGTCGTCATGTTGGCCGTGTTCCACGTGACCGGAAGGGCGGCCCCGTTGAGGTCGAAGAACAGGTTGCCACCGCCGAAGTTCAGCCCCTGCGCGCCGTAGTTGTAGAAGAACGGCCCGTTGACCTGATCGTAGGCGTACCCGTTGAGGGCGAGGCAGAGAGGCGCCGAACCCGGGCACGAGACGACCTTCCAGCGGAACGTGGTGTCGCCCGCGGTGAGCCCGAGCGACGCGGGTGTCGCGGCGAGGAACATGGCGCGGCTGTCGAAGAGTCGGCTGTCGACGCCGGCCGCGCTCAAGCGGTTCAGGTACTGCTGGGTCGAGACGCCGAACGTCGACAGGTTGAACACGGCCGTGATGAAGGAGTCCTGTCCCACGGCTCCGCTCGTGCCGAACAGGGAGCTCGCCATCGTGCCGGGGTTCGAGTTGAAGAGCACTCGATCCCAGGTCCCGTCCTCGTTCGTGTCGATGTAGACGTTGAAGGCGACGTCCGTGGGCGACGACCAGTTCCCCCAGGTCGAGACCCCGAACATGAGCACTCCGCTCGCGGCGCTGTAGGCGACGCCGGCGTACTGGATGTCGGCGTATGGCGGGGCGACGGTGTCGTCGGCGGGAGACGCCGCCTGGAGCTCGAAGGGCGTGACGAGGGAGACCTGGTCGGTCGGGAACGTCCCGGTGCAGGTCGGGCCGGCGCCGAGCGTGCCCGTGCAGACGTCGGTGCCCGAGAGCGGGATCGTCGTCGAGCCGGTGCCGGCGCCGCCGGTGACGATCGTCGCGGGCGCCGCCATCGCCGAGGCCGGGTGGCTGGGCATGTAGACCGGAACGCGCATCTTCGGCGAGCCGCCCTGGCTCAGAACGACGTACCCCGCCTCGGCGGTCAGCCAGTGGCGGCTGAGGCTGCCGAGGGAGGTGAGAGGCGACGGGGCGGCCTGGGTCGGCGTCTGCGACGGGTCGCGGGGATGGGTCATCAGGTTCCCCGTCGCGCTCATCTGCACGTCGAGCTCGACGGAGCCGCCGGCCGGAACGGTGACGCTGCTCCCGCCCGGGAGCGAGAACGCGACGCCCGGCGCGTCGTTGACGACCTGGATCGCGAGGGAGTACGTCTGCGGCGTCGCGCCCTTGTTGACGACCCGAAGCTTCCGGACCTGCGTGGCGGTCCCGACGACGTCCGCGTCGAACGAGAGGCTCACGAGCCCCTGCTCGTCGTCGCCGAGGGCGAACCCGGGCGCCTGCGCGGAGACGACGGGGTCCTCGCGGCCGGCTCCCATCCTCTCCGGGCCGAACTTCACGCCGCCGCCGTTCGCGCCGAGCGAGACGTCGTGAAGCGAGCCGTTCATCATCAGCGCCTTGATCTCCTCCGGAGACCAGTCGGGGTGAAGCTGCTTGAGGAGCGCCGCAGTGCCGGCGGCGTGCGGCGCCGCCATCGAGGTGCCGGAGATCGTCAGCGCCTGGCCGTCGGGGATGAAGCCCGAGGCGTTCGTGACGAGGCAGCCGCCGGAGACGCACGTGACGCCGGTCTGGGCGGAGGTGATGTTCACGCCGGGGGCTGCGAGGTCCGGCTTGAGGCGGATCGCCGACCGGCCGAGCCGCGGGCCGCGGGAGGAGAACGTGGCGACGGTGTCGCCCGCCGGCGCCGTGTTGAGCGTGGCGTTCACCGGGGAGTTCGCGACGATCGTGTTCCGGTCGGCGAGGGAGATGAAGAGGGCCGGAATCGTCACGGCCGTCGTTCCCGTCGCGCCCATGCTGATCGGGTAGGGGTCTCCGACGACGTTGTTCGCGATGAGGACGGCGATGGCTCCCGCCGCCTGCGCGTTGTTCGCCTTGACCTGGAACCCGCACGTCCCGCGGTCGATCAGGGCGATGTTCCCGGCGATCGCGGCGGCGTTCGTCAGCGGGCTGCAGCCGTCCGTCGTGAGGGGGCCGGCGCCGTCCGCCGGGTCCTGGGCGAGGACGACGTTCGCCGTCTGGCCGGACGGCGCGGGGGCCGGTGTCGGAGCGAACGAGTTGGTGTACGAGGCGTAGTAGGACCCCGCGATGCCGGCCGGCGAGTTCGCCTGGAGGAGGCCCACCGTCAGGCCCGAGTCGGCGGCGGCGGCCGTCGCGATGACGCGGGAGCCCGAGCCGGGAGCGCCGGTGATGAACGTCGTGTCGCCCGCGTTCCCGGCCGAGGCGACGACGACGATGCCGGCGAGGGCCGCATCGTCCGCGGCCTGCGCCGACGTCGAGGCGAGGCTCCCGAAATTCGAGCCGAGCGACATGTTGATGACGTCGAGGTGGTCGGAGAGGTCGCCGTCCCCGTTCGGGTCGGTGGCCCAGTCGATCCCCTGCACGGTGAGGGCCGTCGAGCCGCCGCAGCCGAAGACGCGGATGGCGTAGAGCTGCGCCTGGGGCGCGACGCCCGGGCCGACCCGCAGCGACGCGAATGGCGTCGTCGTGTCCCACGGCCCCGCATAAGCGGTCCCGGCGCTCGTCACACCGTAGCCCGCCGCCGTCCCGGCGACGTGCGTCCCGTGCCCGTTGCAGTCCATCGGGTCCGCGTCCGGGACGGGCGTGTTACCGCCCGTGTAGGCGTCGCCCGCGAGGTCGATCCCGCCCACGACCTTCTGAGTCGGGAAGTAGGAGTCCGGCGCGGCCGCCCGGTCGTTCGCCTGGTAGTCGGCGAGGAGCCCGGTGCCGCCGAAGTCGGGGTGCTGGTAGTCGATGCCCGTGTCGATGATCCCGATCCGGATCCCCGCCCCGGTCAGGGTCGAGGGAAGGCCGACCGTGTTCCCCCAGAGGCTCGGGGCCCCGATGAAGGGAACGCTCGTCGAGTTCGTCGGGTACTCCGGCTCGAGGATGTGGACCTTCCGGACCTCCGGGAGCCGGGCGATCTCGGCCAGCTTCGAGGCGTCGACCTCGACGGCGACGCCGTTGAAGGCGCGGCTGACGCTGAAGATCTCCCTGCCCCGGATCTCCGGGCCCCCGAGCCGGGCCTGCAGGCTCCGAAGCGACGTCTGATTCGCAGCGATCTGGCCCCGGCCCGCGGCGGCGGCAGCGGCTCTCCCGAGCCCTTCCCGGAGCGCCTGGCCGTAGACGCGCGCGGCGGGGGGGCTCTTCAGCTCGACGAGCACCTGGACGGTGCCCTTCGCGGATGCGGCGACGGGGATCTCCGCGGGCTGGCCGAGCGCGACGGTGCTGCACGCTCCGACGAGGGCCGCGGACAGGATCGTCCGAAGTCCGGGCAGGGAAAGGCGCATACCAACTCCTCCTCAGAAAGCCGATTCATATCACGGCACCGCCCGCCCGGGATCGCGGAACTTGGCCCCGCTGCGGTCACGGATCGGGACGGATTCTCAGAAGACCTTGCCGAGCTTCGTCGCGATCTTCGACACCTTGACGTAGCCGAAGAACCGGCCGCTCGAGAGGAGCCCGAGGCCGTCGGCCATCTTCGTACGCGCATCGCGGGCGTAGAGGAGCCCGAAGGCCTTCTTCATGAACTCCTGGAAGCCGCCGTCGTAGGGATACCACCACGGCGCGGCCGAGGAGTCCTGCAGGTCGACGCTGACGTGCTTGACGTTCACGAGCTCCATCAGGCCGTGGACCCCGTGGCTCCGGCCGATCCCCGACTTGCCGAGGCCGCCCCAGGTGGCGGTCGGCTCGCCGAAGGAGAAGAGGTGGTCGTTGATCGTCACCGTCCCGGCCCGCAGCTCCTCGACGAGCTTCTGGGCCGTCTTCGTGGAGCGGGTCCATCCCGAGGCCGTCAGGCCGAACTCGGAGTCGTTCGCGAGCGAGATCGCCTCGTCGAGGTCGTCGACGACGACGATCGGCAGGACCGGCCCGAACGTCTCCTCCGTCATGACGCGCATCGCGTGCGTCGTCCCGACGAGGACGGTCGGAGGGAACCAGTACCCCTTCGCGACGGGCTTCTCTCCCCCGGTGAGCGTCCTGGCTCCCTGCGCGACCGCCTCGCGCACCTGCGCGTCGACGAAGTCGCGCTGCTCGGCGGTCGTCATCGGACCGACATCCGTCGCCTCGGCGAGGGGGTCGCCCTGGCGGAGGCGGCGCGTCCGCTCGACGACCTTCCCGATCAGCTCGTCGGCGATCGTCTTCACGACGTAGACCCGCTCGATCGACCCGCATGCCTGGCCGGCGTTCGAGAACGCGCCCCAGACGAGGCCGCTCGCGGTCCGGTCGAGGTCGGCGTCGGAGGCGACGACGGCCGCGTCCTGCCCGCCGAGCTCGAGGACGAACGGGGTGACGTTCCCCGAGGCCTTCCGCATCACGTGGGAGCCGACCTCGACGGAGCCGGTGAAGAGGATCTTGGCGACCCCGGTGTGCTCGAGGAGGCGGTCGACGTCGGAGCCCGAGGCCGTCACCACGTTGACGACGCCGGGAGGGAGCCCGGCGCGCCGGCAGAGCTCGCCGATCGCGAGGCCGACCTGGGCCGTCGCCGAGGCGGGCTTGAGGACGACGGTGTTCCCCGCGGCGAGGCAGGCGGCGAGCTCCACCATCGGGATCGCGAACGGGAAGTTCCACGGCGTGATGACCGCGATCACGCCGAGCGGCTCGTAACGGAAGGAGGCCGCCTTGTGCGCGAAGAGGATCTGCTCGTAGTCGACCGGCTTCGGCGCGAGGAGCTCCTCGGAGTAGCGGGAGAAATACCGGAGCGCGTCGGCCGCCGGGACGAGGTCGAGGGCCCTGGCCTCGGCGATCGGCTTGCCCTGCTCGAGGGCGATGAGCCGGGAGAGCTCGTCGTGGGACTTGCGGAGGACCTCGAGGAGGTTCGCGAGGTGCTTCTGGCGCTCCTTGTGGCTCCTCGAGCCCCAGTGCAGGAACGCCTTCCCCGCCGCGGCGACGGCGGCGTCGATCTCCGCCGGCCCGGCCCGGTGGATCTCGGCGAGGCGTTCCCCGCTGGAGGGGCGGCGGGTGAAGAAGGTGCGGCCGGTCTCGACGTCGAGGCCGTCGATGATCGGCCCGGACGGGATCGAGAGGCCCTTCTTCAAATCATCGCCCCCCGCGTGATCTTCTCGACGTGCTTGCGGTAGAACGCGACGAGGTTCTGGGCGTAGTCGGTGAAGCGCGGGCAGGAGACGCCGAACGGCGCGAGGTCGGCCGCGGCCTGGGCGTTGTCGTACTTCACGGGGTGGTCGAAGTACTCCACCGTCACCGCGGGCATCTTGAAGTAGTCCTGCACGGGCGGCGGCGAGAAGAGGAGCTTGGCGAGGACCGTCGGCACGGGCACGTAGAGGAACTGCTTGCCGAGGGCCTTGGCGAAGAGCTCCTCGATCTCGTAGGCCGAGAGCGGGTGCGGGTCGGTCAGGTGGTACGTCTTCCCCACCGAGCCGTCCCAGGAGGAGAGCTGCGCGATCGCCTCGAGGACGAAGTCGACCGGGACGAGGTTCACGGGGGCCGTGCCCGTGCCGACCTTCACGAAGACGCCGGGCGACGGGAGGGCGCGCATCGCGTTGAGCGCGAAGTAGGGGCCGTCGAACTTGGCCGTCTCGCCCGTCCGCGAGTCGCCGACGACGATCGCCGGGCGGTAGGTCGCGGTCGGGAGGGCGCTCCCCTTGACCGCTTCCTCGGCGAGGAACTTCGTCTCCTCGTAGTAGTTCTTGAACGACTGGCCGACGTCGAGGTCCGTCTCTCGGAAGGTGCCGACGGCCGTCCCCGAGACGTAGGCCGTCGAGACGTAGTCGAACCGCTGCAGGTGCGGGCACTCCTCGAGGAACCCGAGGACGTTCCGCGTCCCTTCGACGTTGATCCGCATCCCCACCTCGCGCGGCGTCGCGAGGTCGTAGACCGCCGCGAGGTGGTAGCAGCCGGTCAGCTTCCGGTGGAGGAGGCGCGCCTCCGTCTCGCCGATGCCGAGGCCGGGGGCCGTGATGTCGCCCACGACGAGCTCGATCCGCCCCTTCGTCCCGGGGTGCGTCTCCGCGAGCTTCTCGACGGAGGAGCGCGCCAGGTCGAGGAACTTCTCCTGCACGAGGCAGTGGAAGACGGTGTCCGGCTTCAGCTCGAGGAGCCGCGGGATCAGCCGGGCCCCGATGAAGCCGGGAAAGCCGGTGAAGAGGACGACGCGGGACGGGGCGGGTGTCGGACTCGCTTTCTTCCTGGCCATTCCGTGCCTCCGGTCCCGACAGTCTAGAGCTTTTTCTGCAATGCGGCGTCGTTCCGGATCCGCTCCCGGAACGCCTCGCACGCCCGGAGCATCGCGTCGGGGCGGGCGCACTCCTCCCCGTCCAGGGAAGCGAGCGGCGCGGCCGTCGTGAGCGAGCCGATCAGGAGGGCTCCCGCGAGGAGCTCCTCCCTCCGCAGGCCCCGCCGCTCGCCGCGGCCTCCGAGGAACGCCTCCGTCGTGACCGACGGGAGGGCGCCCGGACCGAGGCCCGCGAGGTCCCCTCCGTTCCAGGCGACGATGCCCGTCGAGGCCCCCTCGAGGTAGAGCCCCCCCTCCCGGAAGAGCGCCTCGTCGCACCCCGCCTTCCTCGCGGCCCGCTGCGCGGCGACGGCCCCGAAGTAGCTCGTCGACTTGAGCCCGGGCGAGTCGCGCCGGAGCCGCTCCGGGGCCGTCAGGGCCCGCGAGCCGGCGCGCCGGGCGAGGGTGTTCGGCGGGATCGCTCGGAGCGAGGCGTCGAGCCGCCACGAGGCGGGGGCCTCGAGGTCGGCGCCGACGGCGATCCAGGAGAGGCGGAGGGCCCGCTCCTCCACGCCGTCGTCGATCTCGCCGAGCGCCCGGCGCGCGGCCTCCTCGAGCTCGACGGCGGTCGGGGCCGGCAGGTCGAGCGCCCCGAGCGACGTCAGGAGCCGCCGCGCGTGCGGATCCCAGAGGACGGCGCGCCGCCCGACGAGGAGGAGCGTCTCGAAGAATCCGAGGCCGCGCTCGACGGCCGGCGAGTCGAAGGGAACCGGTCCGGGGCTCATGTCGCCTCCCCCGCGCCCGCCGCGGCGAGCGCCCGGAAGAACTCGCGGGACTTCGTCTCCGTCTCGGCCCACTCCGCGGCCGGGTCCGAGTCCCAGACGATCCCGCCGCCGGCATGGTAGGCGACGCTCCTGCCCGAGGCGACTGCCGTCCGGATCGCGACGTTGAGGACGGTCGTCCCGTCGCCACGCACGTAGCCGGCGGCCCCCGTGTAGGGCCCCCTCGGGACGGGCTCGAGGCGCCGGATGAAGCCGAGCGCCGCGCGCTTCGGCGCCCCGGTGATCGAGCCCGCGGGGAGCGTCGCGACGAGGAGGTCGGCGAGGCGCGCGCCCGCGCGGAGGGTCCCGGCGACGGTCGACTCGAGGTGGTGCAGGTGCCGGAAGCTCCTCAACGCGCGGAGGACCGGGACGTGGACGCTTCCCGCCTCGCAGACGCGGCCGAGGTCGTTCCTCACGAGGTCGACGATCATCAGGTGCTCCGCCGCGTCCTTCTCCGAGGCGAGGAGCGCGGCGCGCGCCGCCTCCTCCGATCCGCCGAGGAGCCGCGGGACCGTCCCCTTGATGGGGGCGGACGCCACCCGCCGCGCTCCGAGGTCGGCGTCGAGGAAGAGCTCGGGCGAGTTCGAGACGACGGCGAGCTCCCCCGTCTCGACCGAGATCGCGTACGGGACCGGGTTGTCGTCCCAGAGGAGGTCTGCGAGACGGCGCGGCGGGACCGGTAGAGGCCGGCTCGTCCGCCTCGTGAGGTTGGCCTGGTAGACGTCGCCGCGCGCGATCCCCTGCCGAATCGCTTCGACCGCGTCCGCCCAGGCCGCGGCGTCGAGCTCGCCGCGCGGGTCGAAGGGGGCGGTGCGGCCGGCCGTCGCGCCTTCGGCGCGGCCGCGCTCTCCCCCGAGGTCGAACAGGCCGAACCAGGCGAGCGGCGTCGTCGGCGGCCGGAAGAGGGCCGCGGAGCCCTCGAGGGCGACGCCCGCCTCGTACGTCAGGAAGCCCGCGGCGAGGAGGCCCGGGCGCCCCGAGGCGGCGATCCCGTCGAGCCACGCGAGCAGCGCCGGCAGCTCGTCCGGGCGGCCGGCCGGAACGGAACGGACCTCGAGCGGGTCGCGGAGGTCGAGGGGCGCCGGCAGCTTCCAGCCGGGGCCGCGGAGGAGGACGGACGGGGCGGGCACGCTCGGGTAGTCTACGGAGCGTGGAGAACGGGCGACGGGTCGAGGCCGAGGTGAAGGTCCGCTACGCGGAGACGGACGCGCAGGGCGTCGTCTACCACGGCTCCTACGTCGTCTGGTTCGAGGTCGGGCGGACGGAGTACTGCGACGCCGCGGGCTACCCCTACGCGCGGATGGAGGCCGAGGGGGTCCACATCGTCGTGAGCGACCTCGCCGCCCGCTTCCGGCGCCCCGCGCGCTACGGCGACACCGTCCGGGTCGAGACGCGCCTCGCCGCCCTCCGGAGCCGTGGCTGCACGTTCGCGTACCGGGTCCTCCTCCCCGACGGGAACGTCGCGGTCGAGGGAGAGACGGTCCACCTCTTCGTCGACCGGGCGACGGGACGGCCCACGGGCGTCCCCGGGCCGGTTCGCGTCGCGCTCTCGGCCTTCGCCTCGAGCTGAGGGGTCAGCCCGCGGTGCCGTTCGGGAGCTTCTCCCGAAGGGCCCGGTAGACGAGGGACGGCACGAGGCCCGAGACGTCCCCGCCGAGGCGGTGGACCTCCTTCACGAGGCGGCTCGAGAGGTAGGAGAGCTCTTCCTTCGGCGTCAGGAAGACGGTCTCCACCTCGGGGTCGAGGCGGCGGTTCATGAGCGCCATCTGGAACTCGTACTCGAAGTCGGAGACGACCCGGAGGCCCCGGAGGACGATGTTCGTCTTCTCCCTCCGGAGGAAGTCGACGAGGAGGCCGGAGAAGGCCTTCACCTTCACCTTCGGCTCGCGCCGGAAGACCTCATTCGTCATGGCGACGCGCTCCTCGACGGTGAAGAGCGGGGCCTTCTCGGTGTTGCACAGGACGGCGACGAGGACCCTGTCGAAGATGTGTCCGCCGCGGCGGACGAGGTCGACGTGCCCGTTCGTCATCGGGTCGAAGGAGCCCGGGTAGACGGCGATTCGCATCGGAGGCGCGATTCTAGCGGCTCCCGGAGAGCGCCTCCCCGGCCTTGCGCGCGGAGAGGACGAGGAGGAAGAGCGCGGCGGCGGGCGGGAGGACGCACCACCAGGCCGTGCCGAGGCTCTCTCGGGCGTCCGCGAGGGCCCGGCCCCAGGAGGCGGAAGGGGGCGGCGCCCCGAGCCCGAGGAAGGAGAGCGACGCCTCGAGGAGCACCGCCCCGCCCAGCACGTACGGCAGGGTCGCGAGGGCGGGCGCGAGCGCCCCGGGGAGGACGTGGACGAAGAGGACCCTGGCGCGCGAGGCGCCCGCGGCGCGCGCCGCCTCGACGAAGGGCAGGCGCGCGAGACGGAGGGCCTCCGCCCGGACGAGGCGGGCCACGTCGGGCCACCCCGTCAGCGCGATGAGGACCGCCGCCGTGAAGGCGGACGGGGGCGCGAGAGCCGCGCCCGCGGCGACGAGTACGAGCGCCGGGAAGGCCTGCACGACTCCGACGACGAAGAGGACGGCGCGATCGGCGCTCGGGCCGAACGTCCCGGCCGCGCCGCCCGCGAGGGCGCCGGCGAGGAAGGCGAGCGCCGCTGCGGCGAGCCCGACGGCCACCGAGACGCGCGCCCCGTGGACGAGGCGGGCGAGGACGTCGCGGCCGAGGTCGTCCGTGCCGAGGAGGTGCACCCGGCCCGGGGGCTGGAGCCGCGCGCCGAGGTCCGTCGCGTCGGGGTCGAAGGGCACCGGCGCCGACGGCCCCGCCAGGAGCGGCGCGAGGAGCGCCACGAGCGGAAAGAGCCCGAGGAGGGCGAACCGGAGGCGGGCGCGCCTCACGGATCCTCTCCTTCGGCGATCCGCGGGTCGGCGAGCGCCGCCGCAGCGTCGGACGCGAGCGCGGCGGCGACGACGGTGAGGCCCGAGACGAGGGTCAGCCCGAGGACGGTCGGAACGTCGCGGGAGAAGACCGAGTCGGCGAGGAGCT
>JBDIBE010000056.1:0-12770 GCA_039812785.1 Thermoanaerobaculia bacterium
CAAGACGAAGGCCCTCGACCAGTACACCGAGGACCTCACCGCCAAGGCCCGCGCCGGGAAGATCGACCCGATCCTCGGCCGCGACTTCGAGATCCGCCAGGTGATCGACATCCTGACCCGCCGCCGCCAGAACAACCCGATCCTGACGGGCGAGGCCGGCGTCGGGAAGACGGCCGTCGTCGAGGGCCTCGCCCAGCGGATCGCGCAGGGCGACGTCCCCGGGCCGCTGAAGAACGTCGTCGTGAGGACGCTCGACCTCGGCCTCCTGCAGGCCGGCGCGGGCATCAAGGGCGAGTTCGAGAACCGCCTCAAGCAGGTCATCGACGAGGTCAAGGCGGCTCAGCCGCCGGTCATCCTCTTCATCGACGAGGCGCACACGATGATCGGCGCCGGGGGGAGCGCGGGGCAGAACGACGCCGCGAACCTCCTGAAGCCGGCGCTCGCGCGCGGCGAGCTCCGGACGATCGCCGCGACGACGTGGGCCGAGTACAAGAAGTACTTCGAGAAGGACGCCGCGCTCGCCCGCCGCTTCCAGGTCGTCAAGGTCGAGGAGCCGAGCGAGGAGATGGCGATCGTCATGATGCGGGCGCTCGCCAAGAACCTCGAGAAGCACCACGGGGGCCTCAGGATCCTCGACGAGGCCGTCGAGTCGTCCGTCAAGCTCTCGCACCGCTACATCTCGGGGCGCCAGCTCCCCGACAAGTGCGTCTCCGTCCTCGACACGGCCTGCGCGAAGGTCAACATCAGCCAGGCCGCGACGCCGGCCCCCATCGAGGACTGCCGGCGACGGATCGACCAGCTGACGGCCGAGATCGACGCCCTCGAGCGCGAGGCGGCGGCCGGAGCGGCGCACGGCGAGCGGATCGAGAAGGCGAAGGCGGCCCGCGAGGAGGCGACCGCGCGCCTCGCCGCCCTGGACGAGCAGTGCAAGAAGGAGACGGAGCTCGTCAACCGGATCAAGGAGACCCGCGGCAAGCTCGAGGCCGCCGTCGGCGGCGCGGACGTCGCCGGGCTCGAGGCGATGCGCGTCGAGCTCGACGGGCTGAAGGCCGAGCTGAAGGCCGTGCAGGCCGACACCCCGATGATGCAGGCCGACGTGAACGCCCAGGCGGTCGCGGAGGTCATCGCGGGGTGGACCGGCATCCCGGTCGGGAAGATGCAGGCCGACGAGATCGAGACGGTGAGGAACCTCGCGAAGCTCCTCGGCGAGCGGGTCGTCGGCCAGGACCACGCCCTCGCGGAGATCGCCCAGAAGATCCAGACCGCGCGCGCCGGCCTCACCGACCCGCGCAAGCCGATCGCCGTCTTCATGTTCGTCGGGACCTCCGGCGTCGGGAAGACGGAGACGGCCATCGCCCTCGCCGAGACGCTCTACGGCGGCGAGCGGAACATGGTGACGATCAACATGTCGGAGTTCCAGGAGGCGCACACCGTCTCGTCGCTGAAGGGCTCCCCGCCCGGGTACGTCGGCTACGGCGAGGGGGGCGTCCTGACCGAGGCCGTGCGTCGCAAGCCGTACTCCGTCGTCCTCCTCGACGAGGTCGAGAAGGCGCACCCCGACGTCCTCGAGCTCTTCTACCAGGTCTTCGACAAGGGGCAGATGGAGGACGGCGAGGGGCGCGAGATCGACTTCAAGAACTGCGTCATCCTCCTGACGACGAACGCCGAGTCGGACGCGATGATGAAGATGTGCGCCGACCCGGACACGGCGCCGACGCCCCAGAAGATCGTCGAGACGATCAAGCCCGGCCTCGACAAGGTCTTCAAGCCGGCCTTCCTCGGCCGCATGTCGATCGTGCCGTACTACCCGATCTCCGAAGGCGTGATGAAGCTCATCATCAAGCTCCAGCTCGGCCGGATCGGCAAGCGCCTCATGGCGAACCACGGCGCCACGTTCAGCTACGACGAGGCCGTCGTGAACGAGATCGGCAGCCGCTGCAAGGAGGTCGAGAGCGGCGCGCGCAACGTCGACTCGATCCTCACGAAGACCGTCCTCCCCGACCTCTCCGGCGAGTTCCTCGCGCGGATGGCCGAGGGGGCGACGATCTCGAAGGTCCACGTCCGCGTCGGCGAGGGGGGCAAGTTCGCCTACGACATCGCCTGACCCGAAAGGAACGGTCTCCCGGCGGGGCCGGGCTCCCCGTCGGGGGGGCCCGGCCCCTTCCGCTTTCCGGCGGCCCCGCGGCCCCTCGGCGGGCGTATGCTCCGCGCACAGGGTCTTCGCGATGTCGCTCTGCGCCGTCGCCCCGGGGGGCGGGGAGGGAGCGGGATGTCGTACACCCAGGACGAGAGGAAGCTCTCCCTCGATACCCCCCTCGGCAAGGACGTCCTTCTTTTTCGAGGGCTGACCGGCGAGGAGGGGCTCTCGCGCCTCTTCGAGTTCGAGGTCCTCGCGCTCGCCGAGAACAAGACGAAGGTCCCTTTCGAGGACCTCCTCGGCAAGCGGGTCACCGTGAAGATGAAGATGGGGCTCGACGAGACGCCCTGCTTCCTGAACGGCCTCTGCCACCGCGTCCGGCAGGGGGGGCGCGACGAGACCTTCACGACCTACCGGATCGGGATGGTCCCGGACGCCTGGAAGCTCTCGAAGAAGGCGCGGAGCCGGATCTTCCAGCAGATGACGGTGCCCGAGATCCTGAAGAAGGTCTTCTCCGGGTTCGACGTCTCCTGGGAGCTCTCGGCGAGGTACGAGCCGCGCGACTACTGCGTCCAGTACCGGGAGAGCGACCTGAACTTCGCCTGCCGCCTCATGGAGGAGGAAGGGATCTGGTTCTGCTTCAAGCACCGGGACGGGAGCCACACGATGGTCGTCGGCGACTCGGCGACCGTCCACCCCGACGTCCCGGGGGAGACGACGGTGAAGTACGAGGAGCTCGAGGGGGGCGTTCGAGACGAGGAGCGGATCTGGGCCTGGGAGAAGACCCAGGAGGTCCGCTCGGGGAAGGTGACGCTCTGGGACCACCACTTCGAGGTCCCGCACAAGCACCTGGAGGCGGAGGAGCCGATCATCTCGAGCGTCGCGGCGGGGACGGTGACGCACAGGCTCTCCGTCGGCGGGAACGACGAGTGGGAGCTCTACGACTGGCCCGGCGAGTACGCCCAGCGCTACGACGGCGTCGGCCCCACCGGCGGCGACCAGCGGCAGGAGGTGCAGAAGGTCTTCCAGGACAACGAGCGGACGGCGAGCCTCCGGATGGACGAGGAGACGTTCCCCGGGCTCGTGGCGCGGGGAGAGACGAACGCGAAGCACCTCCGCGCCGGCCACAGGTTCGACCTCGACAAGCACTTCAACGCGAACGGCGGATGGGTCGTCCTCGAGGCGGCGTACGAGGCGCTCCAGACGGGCGACTACCGCTCGGGGAACGACCGGATCGAGTTCGCGGCGCAGGTCACCTGCATCCCGGAGGGGGTCCGCTACCGCCCGCCACGGACGACCGCCAAGCCGATCATCGCGGGGACGCAGACGGCCGTCGTCGTCGGGCCGCAGGGGGAGGAGATCTTCACGGACAAGTACGGGCGCGTGAAGGTCCAGTTCCACTGGGACCGGGACGGAAAGAACGACCCGAAGAGCAGCTGCTGGATCCGCGTCGCGCAGCTGCTCGCCGGGCGCCGCTGGGGGAGCTCGTTCCTCCCGCGCATCGGCCAGGAGGTCGTCGTCGCCTTCGAGGAGGGGGACCCCGACTGCCCGATCGTCGTCGGCGTCGTCTACAACCCCGACCAGATGCCGCCCTACCTCGGCGACGGGCCCGACGCGAAGCACCGGAACGACAAGAACCTCTCGGGAGTCAAGTCGAACACGACGCTCGGAGGCGCCGGCTTCAACGAGTGGCGGTTCGACGACACGAAGGGGAAGGAGCAGGTCTTCGTCCACGCGGAGAAGGACCTCGACGTGCGCGTGAAGGCGACGTCGCGGGCGAGCGTCGGCGCGGCGGCGCACCTGACGGTGGGAGGGGAGAAGGACGGGAGGAAGTCGGGCGAGTACCGCGAACGGACGTTCAAGGACAAGCACGAGTCGGTCGACGGGGCGTACCAGGCCCGCTGGGGCGATGCGAAGCTCCTCGCCGGAGGAGGCGACGGCGGCGGGAACCTCGACCTCTACGTCGAGGGGGACTGGAAGACGACCGTGGACGGGGACACGATGGGGCACTTCCGCGGGAACCACGAGCTGAAGATCGAAGGGAACTCCGGACACGAGGTCACGATGAACATGGGCCTCCGCGTCGATGGAAAGCTCTCTCTCCGCGCGCTCGAGGAGTCGCACCTCTCGGCGGCCCAGAAGGTCGTCCTCACGGCGCCCGAGATCTGCCTCCGCGCCTCGGGCGGCAGCTTCGTCAAGGTCGACGGGAGCGGGGTCACCATCGTCGGACCCATCGTCAACATCAACAGCGGCGGCTCGCCGCTGGAGGGCTGGCAACTGGATCCGCCGAATCCCACCGACGCCGAGAAAGCCGCCCCGACGGCCCCGGACGCCGCGGACGACGCGAAGTCCGGGCAGAAGTCGTCCTGACAGGCCGGGAGAGCGAAGGAGGACCCGCCATGCCGATGGCCGCCCGACTCTTCGATCCGACCGCCCACGGCGCACCGCTGAACCCGGGGCCCGGCTGCGGCAGCGTTCTGATCGCCTACATGCCCGCCTGGCGGGCCCTCCCCGGGGCGCTCGCGGCCGCGGTCGAAGGGATCTCGAACGCCGTCGGCCCCTTCATGCTCCGCCCGCAGATGACGCCGGTCGACGCGGCGCCGAGCCTTGCCGAGATCTCCGGGAGGCTCGTCGCGGGGGGCGCCGCGGCCGCCGGACAGGGAGACCTGTCGGCGTCGGCGAAGTCGGCTTCCGCCGTCGCGGCCATCAACACGGCGAACGCGGCGCTGACGACGACGTGGACGGCGGCCTCCGTCGTCCCCGGAGGCCAGCCGGCGGCGAACGTCGCCTACACGCAGGGAATCCAGGCGGCCGTCGCCATGGCGGCGAGCTCCGTCGTCGCCACGATGGCCGCGTTCTCCGACATGCACATCTGCCCGCTCCCCGTGCCGATCCCGCCCCACGGGCCGGGCTTCGTCACGCGGGGGAGCGCGACGGTCAACATCGGGAACCTCCCCGCGGCGAGGCAGAACGACCAGGTCTACGAGGCGTGCGGCGGCACCGACCCGATCGCGATGGGCTGCCCGACGGTGAACATCGGGGGCTGAAGGGAGGTCAGTAGGTCCCGGAGAGCCGGGTGTCGATCACGACCTCGTTGACGTAGGGGCGATAGCCCTTCCGCTCGTGCTGGAGGACCCAGAACGGGATCAGGCCGGGGGCGTAAAGGTCGTCGTCGCCGACCCCGAAGTGGTCGTAGATGACCCAGCGCAGGCCCATCTCCCAGCTCCGGCGGGCCCGGTCGTGCTTCAGGGAGGTGGCCCAGAGCTCCTCGCCCTGCGTCCCCCCGAGGATCGCCTTGAGCGTCGTGTCGGCGTCGGCGAGCTTCGTCGGGGGCTCCCGCGGGAAGTCTCGGAGGCCCCAGTGCGTCGCCGGGACGGCGACGCGGAGCGCGGAGAAGTCGGGGGTCCGGCCGCCGGCCGCGAGCTTCTTCACTCCCTCGCGGATCCGGACGGCGACGGTGACGAGGTTCGTGACGAACTGCCAGGAGCCGGCGGCGAGCTTCGAGAGCGGGCTGGCGGGGCCGTGCGTGAGCTTCGCCCCGTTCCCGGCGAGGAACCAGGCGACCGCCTTCACCCCCTCCTCCCCGGCGAGCGTCCTGAGAACGAGGTACATCTCGCCGGTGAGGGCCGCGTCGTCGCGCGCGCGCCAGGTGTCGACGAGGGCGCTCTTCAGCGTGCCGAGCTTCGGGAAGTCGCAGTGCCGGAAGTCGGCGTGGTCGTTCCCGAGCTGCCGGCCGAGGCCGACGAGATGCGGAAAGGCGGGGCCGGCGGGCGCCCGGCACGACTCGCCGCCGGGCTGGAGCGCCTTCGGCAGCTGGGAGGGGGCGTGGCAGACGCACGAGGACCCCGTCGTCGCCGGAGCGTTGGCGAGCGCCACCCTGCCGGACCTCCTGCCCGCGACCATCCCCGGGAAATGTGGGGAGCCCTTGCTCCGCGCGCCAGCGCCCGTGCGATCGGGCTACCCCGGCGTCCACGCGCGGCGCGACAATGCCCGGTGGCGCCGGCCCGGGTCTCCGAAGAACCGATCGGGGGGTGAGCGGGGATGTCCTACCTCCAGCAGAACCGCAAGTTCCGCGTCACGACGCCCGTCGGGGAGAACGTCCTCCTCCTGAAGGCGTTCACGGGGACGGAGGAGATCTCGCGTCCCTTCCGCTTCCAGGTCGAGATGATCGCGGAGAACCGGCAGAAGCTCGGCTTCGACGCGATGCTCGGCTCGAAGGTGACGGTCCACCTCATGCTCCCCGACGAGTCGACCGAGCACCACTTCAACGGGGTCTGCGCGCGGTTCGCGCAGGCAGGGCGCGACGAGAACTTCACGGTCTACCGCGCCGAGCTCGTCCCCGAGCTCCAGCTCCTCGCACGGAAGGCGCAGAGCCGGATCTTCCAGCGGATGAACGTCCCCGACATCCTGAAGGAGGTGATGAAGGGGGTCACCGTCGACTGGAAGGTCCAGGGGACGTTCGAGAAGCGCGACTACTGCGTCCAGTACCGGGAGACGGACTTCAACTTCGCCTCGAGGCTGATGGAGGAGGAGGGGATCTTCTACTTCTTCCGCCACGAGGACGGGCAGCACACGATGGTCGTCGCGAACGACCCGTCCGTCTTCCCGGACCTCCCGGGCGAGAGCGAGGTCGTCTACGAGGAGCTCGCGGGCGGGACGCGCGACGACAACAGGATCTGGGCGTGGGAGCGGGCGCAGGAGGCCCGGTCTGCGAAGTTCCTCCTCTGGGACCACTCCTTCGAGCTTCCGCACAAGCACCTCGAGGCCGAGGAGCCGCTCTTCGACACCGTGACGGCCGGGCGCGACACGCACAAGCTGAAGGTCAAGGGCTCGGAGGGGTGGGAGGTCTACGACTGGCCGGGGGAGTACGCGCAGCGTTTCGACGGCATCAACCGCTCGGGCGGGGAGCAGCCCGCGGAGCTCCAGAAGATCTTCAAGGACAACGAGCGGACGGTCGGGATACGGGCCGACGAGGAGGCGACGCTCGCCGTCGTCGCGCGCGGGGCGAGCAACGTCAAGCACTTCGTCTCCGGGCACAAGCTGAAGCTCAAGCGCCACTTCTCGAGCGACGGGGCGTACGTCCTCGCCTCGGTGACGCACCGGGCGAGCTTCGGCGCCGACTACCGCTCGGGCAAGGACCCGCTCCTGACCTACCAGAACGTCTTCACCTGCTTCCCGCAGGGGCTCCCCTTCCGGCCGAAGCGGCTCACGGCGAAGCCCGTGGTGCAGGGGAGCCAGACGGCGGTCGTCGTCGGCCCGAAGGGAGAGGAGATCTTCACGGACAAGTACGGGCGCATAAAGGTGCAGTTCCACTGGGACCGGCAGGGGAAGAACGACGAGGACAGCTCCTGCTGGGTCCGCGTCGCGCAGCTCGCGGCGGGGCGCCGATGGGGGACCTCGTTCTGGCCGCGGATCGGGCAGGAGGTGATCGTCGACTTCCTCGAGGGGGACCCCGACCAGCCGATCGTCGTCGGCGTCGTCTACAACGCCGACCAGATGCCCCCGTACCTCGGGCAGGGCCCAGACCCGAAGCACAAGAACGACAACAAGGTCTCGGGCTACAAGTCGAACGACACGAAGGGGGGGCAGGGCTTCAACGAGTGGCGCTTCGACGACACGAAGGAGAAGGAGCAGATCTTCGTCCACGCGGAGAAGGACGTCGACGTCCGCGTGAAGAACGACCGGCGCGAGAACGTCCTCCACGACCGGCACCTGACCGTGGGCCAGGAGAAGGACGGGAAGAAGGAGGGCGACTTCCGCGAGCTCGTCGTCCGCGACCACCACACGAAGGTGCGGCGCCACGAGGAGCGGCAGGTCGGCGGCAACCTGAAGGTCCTGATCGGCGGCGACGAGGGGGACGGGAAGCTCGACGTCGTCGTGAAGGACGACCGGAAGACGCTCCTCGAGAAGGACGAGCACCGGCACGTGAAGGGCTTCCGGCTGACGGCCGTGGACGCCGACGAGAGCGTCGCGGTGAAGGGGAACAGGAAGTCCTCCGTCGGCGGGGCGGAGAGCCTCACGGTGACCGGCGCGCGGAAGTCGAAGGTCCAGGGGAAGGACAGCCTCTCCGTCGAGGACCAGGCGAACACGAAGGTCGGGACGAAGTACGCCCTCGAGGCCGGCCAGGAGATCCACCTGAAGTCGGGGATGAAGGTCGTCCTCGAGGCGGGGTCGTCGATCACGATGAAGGGCCCGGGGGGCTTCGTGAAGATCGACTCCGGCGGGGTCACCATCGTCGGGACGCTCGTGAAGATCAACAGCGGCGGGTCGCCCGACAGCGGCAGCGGCGTCGAGGTCGAGAGCCCCGAGCCGCCGGACGCCCCGAAGGACGCGGAGGAGGCGAAGCCGGCCGTGCCGGACATCGCCGACGACGCGAAGACCGGGCAGAAGTCGTGCTGAGGAGGTGACAGGTGCCGGCGCAGGGACGGCTCGGCGACAAGTCGCAGGTCCCGGCGGACGCGCACGGCTGCCCCGCCTGCCCGCACCCCGCGGTCGGCCCGGCGATCATCGGCGCGCCGACGGTCCTCGTGAACGGCCGGTGGGCGCTCCGCGTCGGCGACGTCGGGGTCCACGCCGCCTGCTGCGGCCCGAACACGTGGGTCGCGGTGAAGGGGAGCCCGACGGTCCTGATCGAGGGGCGGCAGGCCCACCGGCTCGGGGACGACGACCAGCACTGCGGCGGCATGGGCCGGCTCATCGAGGGGAGCCCCGACGTGATCGTCGGCGACGACGGCTCGACGGGTCTCGGCGGCGCCGAGACGCCGTGCGGGCAGGCCGCCTCGCAGGCGAAGCAGGCGAGGGCCGCGATGTCGCGGAGGGCGACGTGACGGGCGCCCCGCGCCCGACGACGGAGGAGATCGAGAAGACCCGGGCGGTCGAGCGCCCCTCGTTCGCGTCGCCGCTCGCGACGCTCCGCGACCTCGCGCGGCGCCGCTCGCTCCGGGCCGTCCTCGAGTCGGTCGACGCTCCCGCCGTCCCCGAGCTCGCGAACCGTCTCGGGGAGGAGCGGGCCGTCTCCCTCTTCCGGGGCCTGCCCGAGGAGAAGAACTGGGCCCTCGCCCCGTACCTCGTCGAGGTCGACGAGGAGACGCTCGAGTGGGTCCGCGGGAACCTGTGGAGCGGCGCCTCGTGGGGGATCCTCCTCGAGTCGGCCCGGAGCGTCGAGGACCTCCGGCGCCACTTCCGGCCGTGGGTCGTCGTCGAGGACCCGAACGGCGACGAGATGTACTTCCGCTTCTACGACGCGGAGGTCCTCCGCGCCTTCCTCGCCTCGGCGACGCGGGAGGAGACGCTCGACCTCTTCGGGCCGGTGACGCGCTTCTTCGGCGTCTTCGACGAGCCGGGGGAGGAGGAGCCTGTCGTCCGGGCCTTCCGGAAGCCGTGGGGCGAGGGCGCGGAGGCGCGCCGGTGAGAAGGATGCGGGTCGAGTCGATGCAGGCCTTCCGCGACCTCCGGCTCGGGCGGTTCGTCGACCGGCTCGTCGCGCACCTCGAGGAGAGGTACCCCGAGAAGGTCGACGGCGCCGACCCGGAAAAGCTCCGGGCGCAGGCGACCCGCCTCTGCCATCGGAGCCGGCGCTGGGGCCTCACGTCGGAGGCCCACGTCACGGCGTACGCCGACCTCTCGTTCGAGTGGGGCGAGGGGTTCGAGGACGACGATTCCCGCAAGGACGCCCGCGCGGTCCTCCGCGACACGGGCCTCTCTCCCGACGAGAAGCTCCGCCGCGTCCGCGCCACGCTGAACCGCTTCGAGGGCGAGGACCCGTTCGAGGAGGGCGACGACGCCTTCTCGGACCCGGGCCCTGCCCCCTTCGTCCTTCCGGAGTGAGCCGTGGCCGCGGGACCGGGCACCTCGCGAAGCGACCTCCTCCGCGACCGGGTCTCCGACCTCGACGCCCTGCAGCGGCGGACGGACGCGGCGCCGGGAGGCGCCTCGAACGCCGCCGCCGAGGCGAAGAAGCAGGCGCTCACGCGGAGGATCGCCGACGCGCGGGCGCAGGCCTCGTCCGAGCTCGCGCGGCGCGACCGCATGGACCGTCTCCGGAGCGAGGGGGCGGCCCTGAAGCGCGACGGCCTCGCGCAGAAGGAGACGATCCGGAACGCCGACGCGTCGATGGCGCGGATGAAGGAGGAGTTCCGGGCGAAGTACCCGCAGCAGCCGCTCAGGGCCTCGGACCTCTCGCCCGAGGACCGCGCCCGCTACAAGGCCGCGAAGGACGCGCGGGACTCCGCGCAGAGGAAGCTCGACGCCGACCGCGAGGCCTACACGGCGAAGAAGGACGAGTACGGGAAGCTGAAGAAGGAGGCCGACGAGAAGGAGAAGGCCGAAGGGGAGAAGGAGGGGGACGTCGGCGACCCGTGCGTCTCCTGCATCGCGAAGGAGGTCGAGACGCTCGAGGAGGAGGCGAAGAAGGACGAGGAGGAGCGCCTCGAGCTCGCGCGCGAGCTGACGCAGAAGGGCGGCACCGGGACGGACGCCGACAAGGAGCTCGTCGCGCGCGACCTCGCGAAGCTCCCGAAGTCGACGCTCGAGCAGATGAAGGCGAACGGGACGAAGGTCGTCGCGTGCCGCGGGTCGGTCACCGACTACGACGCGAGCCTCCGCGGCGTCCAGCCGCGGGGCTGGCCGGCCGGGAGCACGTGGGACCAGGTGCCCGGCATGTACGACCCGAACAGCAACGAGGTCGTCGTCGCGACGGTGGGGCACGGGACGCCGGCGGGCGCGCACGTCCCCGGGACGGGGGAGGGGCACGGCTCGGCGGACATGCCGGTCCACGAGGCGCTCCACTCCATCGACGACCGTGCCTCGGGATCGCACCTCTCCACCGGGACCGACTTCAACACCGCCCGGAACGGGGACTTCGCGAGCCTCGGCGGCTACGAGCAGCAGGCCGGGAGCGCGGGGCAGGAGGAGACCTTCGCGGAGAGCGGCGCCCGCTTCTACGGCGGCGGGGGCGGCACGTCCCACCTCGACGGATACTGGCGCGGCCACACCGTCGGCCCGGCGCCGCCGGCCGCGGCGGCAGGAGGAGGCCCATGAACGACCGTCGCCCGACGACGCCGCCCGAGAGCATCGGCTCGGCCCGGATGCTCGAGGACGGCACGCTCGTCCTCGATCTGAGGGCCACGGACGCCGCCGGACGCGTCGGCGATGCCCGGCTCTACTACCCGAAGTCCCACCGGCAGTACCGCGAGGTCCTCGAGCACCTCGGCCCGATGAAGCCCGGCGAGACGAGACCCGTCCCGCCCTGGCCCGAGCGCCGCTGAAGGCCGCACGATGAGGTCGAAGGTCAGCCCGTTCCGCTCCGGCGGCGGCCTCCTTTCGCCCGAGGTCCCGGCGGGGAGGCCCGGCCGGAGCTCCGTCGGCGTCGGGCCGGCGGGGAGCGAGCCGGGCGGCGTCGTCCCCGCCTGCGATCCCTCGTCCGCCGCCGAGGTCACCCGGGCCGACCTCGCCGACTTCGACGGCTGGATGAAGTCGCGCGTCGGGCGCGAGGCGGCGGAGGCGGTCGGAGCCTCGATCCGCGCGAGCCGCGCCTTCGACGAGTGGGACTTCTCCGAGTGGTGGTCGAAGAGCCGCAACGACGCCGACGCCCTCGCGAGGCAGAACTGCATGCGCTTCTTCAAGCGCCCCTTCAACGGCGCGCTCGTCGAGCGGACGGCGCGGCGCGAGCTCCCGGAGGCCGGCGAGAGAGGGCCGTGGATCGAGGAGCCGATGGTCGTCCGCGCGTACGCGGAGGCGGGCGAGCTGACCGGATTCGAGCGGCCCGGCGAGGCCCCTCCGACGGAGGTCCCCGTCGTCAGCGCGGTGCCGCGCCTCGCGCACGTCGTGGAGGACCTCCTCCGGAAGGGGACGCTTCTCGACGCCGCGCCGGAGCTCCTCGTCCAGGTCTGGTACGTCGTGACGATGCGGGACGTCGTCCTCGCGCGCGGCGAGGCCCCGAGGTGGACGGCGGTCGCGCGGAGGGAGATGGACCGGCGCACCCCGGCCCTCTTCCAGAGGGTCGTCTGGATGATCGGCGGGGCCTGGAGCCCGTTCTAGGCCGTCAGCTCCAGAGCCCCGCGAGCTCGGGGCGCCCCTCGGAGATGGACTGGAACGCCGCGAGGCGGACGGTGTCGGTCCCCTTCATCGTCAGGAGCGGCATCAGCCCCTTCGCCGTCACGGCCTGCATCGCGCGGACGGTGAAGAGCGTCTCGGCGCACGGGACGGCGTGCTTCTCGCCTCCCTCCTCGACGAGCGCGAAGGGGAGGCCCGAGATCTCCTGCGAGGAGCCGGGGCGGAGGCTCCAGCCGTCCTCGAGGAACGCCTCGCCGAGGAGGAGCGTCGTCGCGAGGGACGGGCTTCCCCAGAGGTACTCCTCGTGCTCCGGCGGAGTCGAGAGCTCCTCGAAGTCGAAGGCGTCGACGGGGCTCGTCTCCTTCCCGTACGGGAGGCGGAGGAGGAGGCGCGGCAGCGCGAGGCCGACGTGGCGCGCCTCGGGAAGGCTTCGAAGCGCGGCCCACGCCTCGGCGCCCTCGCCGGAGGGGGCGTCCCAGTCGTCGGGGTCGGGCGTCGCCGCGAGCGAGGCGCAGCCGACGAGCCCCGGCTCGGCGCCGGCGAGGACCGCCGTCCCCGCCTGCGCGGCGATCCGCGCGAG
>JBDIBE010000057.1:0-12678 GCA_039812785.1 Thermoanaerobaculia bacterium
GGCCCTCCTCAGGCCGGAGATCGCCGCCGCGGCGATCTTCGCCGGCACCTACCTGCTCGCCTTCGCCGCCGCGAACCCGCTCGTCTTCCCCTGGTACGAAGCGCCGCTCGGCGTCGGCCTCGCGATCGTCGCCGGGGCGCTCGCGGGCGAGGCGAGCCGCGGAGGCCCCTCCGACCGCTTCGTCGCGCGCGTCGGCGCGGCCGTCCTCACCGCCGGCACGCTGCTGCGCCTCGCGCTCTTCGAGCCATACCCGACCGCCGACCGCGAGGCGATCTACCGGACGGCCGCCCTTCGCATGGGCGCCTCCCCGTCGGAGGTCGTCCTCGCGCCGGAGATCGGAGCGCTGGGCTTCTATTCCAGGGCCCGGATCTGGGACACCGCCGGCCTCGTGACGCCGGAGGCCCTCCGCTTCCGCGACGAGGCGTGGCGGCGACGCGAGAGCGGTCCCGAGGCCATCGGAGGAGGAACGATACCCCCGGGCGCGATCGAGGCGGTCCGCCCCGACTGGGTCGTCGGGCTCTCCCGATTCGTCGATCCCCTCCTCCGGGTCCGGCCGTCGTCCCTCGACGGGTACGAGCTGGTGGCCGAGTACCCGACGACCCGATGGGCGAGTCGCGCCGTCCTCGTCTACCGCCGGAGCCGCTGACCGTCAGCGCACCGTCCGCCACTCCGTCCTGGAGTCCAGCCTTCCGGCCGAGACCGTCTCCTCCGAGAGGAACCGGTACGTGGCCGTGGCGCGGAGGCGGTCTCCGTCCGCCCCCTCCGGCGGCTCGCGGAAGAGGATCGGCACGTCGCGGCGGCCGCGGAGCGAGGAGACGATCCGCCCGTCGATCCCGTCCTTGTTCAGGTAGTACCAGAACGACGGGTTGACGTAGAAGCCGCCCGGCGTCGTCGTCCGCGTCAGCGGGTAGAGCGTCTCGTACCGCGCCTCGAAGACGAAGAGCAGGCCCCCGGGCCGGGTCTTCTCCCGGGCCCCCTCCGCCGATTCGCGCGTCGTCTCGTCGTCCCAGTAGCGCGCCGGGCCGCCGACCGCGTCGAGGAGGAAGGGCCCCGCGCCGAGCACGGCGACGCCGAGGTTCATCATCAGGAGCGCGAGGCCCGCGGCCGCGAGGAGCTCCCGCCGCCGGGCGCTCCCCTTCCGCGAGAGGCGGCGGATAAGGACGGGGAGGAGCCGCAGCCCGCGGAGCGCGGCGAGGACGAGGAGCCCCTGCGCGGCCGCGAGGTGGAGGGGTCCCCAGCGCGGCCAGGCCATCCCGAAGGCGGCGAAGCCGAGGAGGGCGAGGGGGGAGCTCCTCCTCCGCCTCCCGAGCGCGAGGCGGAGGAGGCCGAGCGCGGGGAAGGCGAGGAACGGCGCGACGGCCTCGTGGACGAGGCCGAGAGACGCCGGCGCGGCGATCTCGCCCGCGTGCGCGCCGAAGACGACGTGGAGGAGCGTCCAGCGGACGTGCGCCGTCGTCCGGAAGGCGGCGCCTCAGAGGACGACGAAGGCGGCGTACGGCGCCGCCACGCCCGCGGCGAGGCGCAGGGCGGCGCGCGCCGAGCGGCGCCGGCTCGCGGCGAGGAGCCAGAGGAGCGCCGCGAGCCCGAACCACGCGAACGTCTGCTTCACGAGGACGCCGAGCCCGAGGACGAGCCCGCCGAGGAGGAGGTCGCGCTCGCGCCCGCGCCTCTCCCAGCGCTCGAGGAGGAGCGTCGCCGCGAGAGGGAACGGCGCGAGGAAGGGCTCGGGCCAGAGCGCGGGCCCCTCGAGATAGACCGACTGCAGGGCGAGGAGCGGCGCGCCGAGGAGGAGGGTCCCGAGGCGGGCGCGCGGCGTCCTCGCCGCGCCGGCCAGGAGGGCCGCCGTGAGGCCAGACGAGAGCCCGGCGACCGTCCGGAACGTCGCCGCCGAGAAGCCGGCGAGCATCCCGGCCCCGGCCGTCCCGAGTATCAGGAGCGGCGTGTGCGGGAAGAAGACGGCGTCGTAGAGGAGGTACCCCCGGCTCACGAACCACGCGGGGGTGACGATCTCCGGCCACGCGACAAGGGAGAGCGCGAACGCCGGAAGCGCGCCGGCCGCGAAGGCGAGGAGGAGGAGCGACGCGTTCGGGACCCGGCTCGCGGCTCTCACGACGCGAGCCGAGCAGGACGCCTCATGCGGCCGGCGGCGCCTCGTACCTGCGGAGGACGGGCGAGAGCGCCGCGATCGCCCCCGTGATGACGAGCGTCACGAGGCCCCCCGAGGCGATCGAGACCGTCGCGCCGATCGCGGCCGGGGCGAAGAGCGAAGCGACGAAGCCCGCCTCGAGCTCGCCGAGCTGCGGCCCGCCCATGAAGAAGATCATGTTGATCGACGTCATCCGCCCTCGGAGCGCGTCGGGCGTCGCGAGCTGCCTCACGAGCTGTCGGATCACCGTCGAGACCGCGTCCGCGAGGCCCGAGAGGGCGAGGGCGGCGAACGTGAGCCAGAAGGCGCGCGAGAGGCCGTAGACGACGGTGAGCCCTCCGTAGAGGGCGACGGAACCGAGGAGAAGGGCCCCCTGCCTCCGGGGGAGCCGGGCGACGCTGACGAGGACGGCCCCCGCGAGCGCGCCGACGGCGGGCGCCGCCATGAGCAGGCCGTAGCCGTGCCCGCCGACCCCCAGGATCCGGTCGGCGACGATCGGGAGGAGCGACAGCGCCCCGGCGAAGAACGTCGCGAAGAAGTCGACGGCCGTCGTCCAGACCATGACGGGCGTCCCGAGGACGAAACGAAACCCCTCTCGGATCGACTCGAGGGGCGCGGCGTGCCCCTCGGGCGGCGCCTCCACCTTCCCCGAAGTGCGCATCGTCGCGAGCGCCGCGAGGACGGCGAGGAACGAGAGGGCGTTCAGGAGGTAGATCCAGCCGAGGCCCCGCGCGCCGCGGGCCGCGCCGGGCGCCAGCCGGGCGATGAGGAGCCCCGCGAGCGCGGGCCCGGAGACCATGGCGGCGTGAAAGACCGCGAGGTTGACCGAGAGCGCTCCCGGCAGGTGCGGGAGCGGGACGAGACGCGGGAGGAGCGCCTGGCGCGCCGGCCCGTCGAAGGCCGCGGCCGCGGCCGAGAGCGCCGTCAGGGCGTAGATGACGCCGATCGAGTCGCGCCCCGTGAACGTCAGGACGGCGAGCGCCGCTGCGGAGAGCGTCATGACGCCCTGTGCCGAGGCCATCACCGCGCGCCGGTCGCGCCGGTCGGCGACGACGCCGCCGAGGAGCGAGAAGAGGACGATCGGGAGGGCGCGCGTCAGCCCGACGAGGCCGAGCGCGAGGGGCGAGCCGGTCAGGAGGTAGACGTGCCAGTGGATCGCGACCGACTGCATCTGCGTCCCGACGAGCGAGATCCCCTGCCCCGCCCAGAGGGCGCGGAAGTCGCGGAAGCGGAGGGCCGAGAGGGGGCGCGGGCCTGCCATGCGCGCCCGGCAGTCTAGGACCTCGCGCCCCCGGGCCCCGGCCGGCCCCGCCCGCGGCCCGGGAGCCCGCGGCCCCCGAAAAGGGGCCTGTGCCGCGGCCGGAGGCCGGTGATAGCCTCCGCCCGCCGAATCCCGCCAGCGGAAACACACCTCGCGCGCACGGAGGAGAGAGCTTGAGAAACGCATTCCGAAGCGGATCGCTCCGCATTGCCCTCGCGGCGTCCTCGGTCGTCCTCGCGGCACGGGGACTCGCCGTCACCCGCCCCGAGCCCCCGCTCCGCGGCGCCCCGCCCCGCATGGCGGACGCCCGCGTCAACATGAAGGACTCCTTCGACCGCGCGTTGGCCGCGCGCCCCGGCCTCCGGGAGACCGGCATGGCGCGCGCCCGCGCCACGACCCCGGACGTCGCGAGCGCGATCGCGTCGCTCCGAGCGAGCCTGCCGGCCCTCGACGTGAGGGTCTCGGGCGTCACCGGTGCCCCGGCCCTCGTGCGGAACCGGGCGGGCGCTCTCACGCCCCCCTCCCCGGCGCGGACCGAGGACGTCGTCCGCGGCTTCCTCGGCCGCTACGCCCCGCTCTACGGCCTCACGGCCGCCGACCTCGGCGACCTCTACGTCCTCGGCGACAGCGAGGGCGGCGCGAGCGGCCTCCGGATGCTCCGGATGGAGCAGCGGATCGGCGGCCGGCCCGTCTTCCAGAGCGAGACGCGCTTCCTCGTCACGCGGGACGGCCGCCTCGTCGGCTCCGTCGGGCGGATGGTCCCGCGCGCGCGCAGCGCCGCCGCGGCGGCGCCGACCGCGAACCTGATCACGGCGCCCGCCGCCGTGAGCCGGCTCCTCGCCTCCGTCGGGAAGACGGCCGACCCGGGCGCCTTCAAGCTCGCCGGGGAGACGCCGGGCGGCACGCAATACGACGAGGACGCCGACTACGTCGCCGGCCCGGTCACCGCGAAGCAGGTCCTCTTCCCGCTCGCGCCGGGCGTCCTCGTCCCGGCCTGGTCCCTCGTCGTCTTCACCGAGGGAGACGCCGACTGGTACGCCGTCGTCGACGCCGAGACGGGCGACGTCCTCTGGCGCAAGAACATGCGGAACTACGCGTCGAACCACGACGCGCGCTTCCGCGTCTTCGTCCAGGCCGACGGCGTCACGCCGGCCGACAGCCCCGCGCCGCAGTCGCCGAACGCCGTCGTCCCGGGCACAGGGACCCAGTTCCCCGAGATCGCGCCGACGATCGTGAGCATGCACGCGGCGATGAGCGCGACGGCGAGCCCGAACGGCTGGATCGACGATTGCCCGGGCGGCGGCTGCACCGCCGCCGAGACCCAGACGCTCGGGAACAACGTCCTCGCCTGCCTCGACCGCGTCTCCCCCTTCAACGCCTGCGACACCGACGTCGCGAGCGTCCTCGACGGGAACGGCCGGCCGACGGGCAACCCGGACGCGAACGCCCGGAACCGCGACTTCCTCGGCACGGCGCCCCGCGACTTCCAGACGGGATTCCTGCCGCCGCCCCAGGGCGGGAACCCCGAGGCGGGCCAGACGGCCACGGGCGCCGGCAACAACGGAACGCTCGCCGTCGACCAGTTCCGCCGCGGCTCGGTGACGCAGCTCTTCTACGTCTCGAACTGGTACCACGACAGGACGTACGCCCTCGGCTTCGACGAGGGCTCCGGGAACTTCCAGCAGACGAACTTCAGCGGCTCGGGCCTCGGCAGCGACCGCGTCCTCGCCGACGCGCAGGACGGCTCCGGGACGAACAACGCGAACTTCTCGACGCCGCCCGACGGCACCTCGGGCCGGATGCAGATGTACCGCTTCACCGGGCCGACGATCGACCGGGACGGCGACCTCGACGCCGAGATCGTCCTTCACGAGCTGACGCACGGCCTCTCGAACCGCCTCGTCGGCAACGGCGCCGGGCTGAACTGGGACCCGGCCGGCGGGCTCGGAGAGGGGTGGAGCGACTTCTACGCCCTGTCGCTCCTGAACCCGACGAACGCCGACGACCCGAGCGCGCGCTACTCCTCCGGCGCCTACGCGACGTACAAGCTCGGCGGGCTCCTCGACAACTACGTCTACGGCATCCGCCGCTTCCCCTACTCCACCGACAACCTGGTCAACCCGATGACCTGGGCCGACGTCGACGACGTCACGAACGACCTCTCCGGCGGCATGGCGCCCGACCCGCTCGACTTCAACTGGAGCGGCGGCATGGAGGTCCACAACGCGGGCGAGCTGTGGGCCCTCTCCCTCTGGGAGGTGAGGAGCCGCGTCATCGCCGACCCGGCCGGAGCGAACGGCGACGTCCCGACGGGCAACCAGACGATGCTCCAGCTCGTCACCGACGCGCTGAAGATGACGCCGATCGACCCCACGTTCACCGACGCGCGCGACGCCCTCATCGACGCCGACTGCGCCACGAACGCCTGCGCGAACGAGCAGTCGATCTGGGCCGGCTTCGCGGACCGGGGCCTCGGCTACGGCGCGAAGACCCCGTACAACGCCCTCTTCGGATACGTCGCCGGGCACCTCGGGGTGAAGGAGTCGTTCCAGCTTCCGTACCTCGACGTCGCCGACCCGCTCGCCGACGTGACGGTGGGCGACGCGGCGACGAACGCGAGCGGCGCGATCGACCCGGGCGAGTCGGTCCTCCTCACGGTGAGGCTCACGAACCCCTGGCGCGCCGCCTCGAAGGCCGTGACGGGAGCGACGGCGACCCTCGCGACGTCGACCCCGGGCGTCACGATCTGGGACGCCTCGGCCACGTACGGCGCGATCGCGCCGGCCGGCACGGCGACGGGCGACTCCTTCCTCGTCTCGGTCTCGCCCTCCCTCGCCTGCGGGAGCGCGATCGACTTCACGCTCACGACGGTGTCGAACCTCGGGACGACCTCGACGAGCTTCCGCCTCCGGGTCGGCACCCGCAACGGCACCGACCCCGTCGTCACCTACACGAAGGACACGGCCCCCGATCTCGCGATCCCGGACTATTCCCCGCGCGGCGTCTCCGACACGCTCACCGTCGCCGACGACCTCGAGATCGCCGACCTCGACCTGCGCATCGACTCCATCTCGCACACCTTCACGGGCGACCTCACGGCGATGCTCCGCTCCCCGGGCGGGATCGGCGTCGACTTCATGTCGCTCATCGGCGGGCTCACCGACGGCGGTTCCGGCGACAACGTGGCGAACATGGTGATCGACGACGACGTCGCGAGCACGGCCGCGAACGACATGGTCCAGGCGACCTCGGCCTCGGCCCCCTACACGAAGTCGTGGCTGCCGACCTTCAACTCGCCCTGGAGCGCGCTCGCGGGCTTCCCCGCCGCGGACCCCGTCGGGAACCTCTCCCGCTACGACGGCACGAGCACGAAGGGGACCTGGGCGCTCAGGGTCTCGGACCAGGCCGGCGCCGACACCGGCGCGCTGAACTCCTGGTCGATCCTCGTCACCCCGGTCCACTTCGACTGCACGGCGTTCGTCGCCACCGCGGGGGTCGGCGCGACGAAGACGGTCTCGGGCACGTACCAGGTCGGCCAGACGGTCACCTACACCGTCACGCTCGTGAACAACGGGTCGATCGGCCAGGCCGACAACCCGGGGAACGAGTACACCGACGTCCTCCCGGCCGGAGTCGTGCTCGTCTCGGCGACGGCGACCTCGGGCACGGCCGTCGCCACGGTCGGCACGAACACCGTCACCTGGGACGGCTCCCTCGCGCCCCTCGGCGGCTCGGCCACCGTCACGATCACCGCGACGATCGCGGCCGGGACGCAGGGCCAGACGATCAGCAGCCAGGGGACGGTCTCCTACGACTCCGACGGGAACGGCACGAACGACGCGACCGTCCTCACGGACGACCCGTCGACGCCGGCGAGCGGCGACCCGACCGCCTTCGCCGTCGGGAGCGCCCACCTGACGGCCGTGAAGACCGTCGCCGGAGACTTCCGGGCCCTCGGAACCGTCACCTACACCATCGTCCTCCTGAACGACGGCGCCGACGCGTCCGCGGACAGCCCGACGCACGAGATGACCGACGTCCTTCCGGCCGCGCTCACGCTCGTGTCGGCCACGGCGACCTCGGGCACGGCCGTGGCGACCCCCGCGACCCGGACCGTCACCTGGGACGGGAGCCTCGCGGCGGGCGCGAGCGTCACGGTCACGATCACGGCGATGGCGAGCCCCGGCTTCGGAGGCCTTCCCGTGAGCAACCAGGCCACAGCCCTGTACGACGCGGACCTCGACGGCACCGCCGAGACGACCGTCCTGTCGGATGACCCGGGCGTGGCAGGCGCCGCGAACCCGACGGTCTTCCTTCTCGCCGCGGACGCCGGCATGGTCGTACCGACGCAGTCCGGGCTCGGCCTCCTCGCCCTCGCGCTCGGCATCCTCCTCGCCGCCTGGAGCGTCGTCCGCTCCAGGGCCTGACGAACCCGGCTCGACCCGGGGCGCGCCCCTTCCGGGCGCGCCCCGGGCCGCGGGCCGGAGCGGCCGGACCGTTCCCGGCCGGCCCCCGGGCATAGAATCGGCCTGCCACCCACACCCCGGAGGTGACGGCATGAGCGCGCCGCACCACACCGACACAGGCCGAGCGCCCGCGAACGGGCCGGCCGGGGAGTGCCCCGTCCGGCCGGAAAGGAGGGTCCCATGCCCGTCCGGAAGCTGAAGGAGTACCTGGACCGGAACGGCGTCCGCTGGGTGTCGATCGTCCACTCTCCCGCCTACACCGCGCAGGAGATCGCCGCCTCGGCGCACGTCAAGGGGAAGGAGCTCGCCAAGACCGTCATGGTGAAGGTCGACGGCAAGCCGGTGATGGTCGTCCTCCCCGCCTCGCAGCGGGTCGACTTCCAGGTCCTGCGCGACGTCACCGGCGGCGAGAGCGTCGTCCTCTCGAGCGAGGCCGAGTTCCGCGAGCTCTTCCCCGACTGCGAGGCGGGCGCGATGCCCCCCTTCGGGAACCTCTACGGGATGGACGTCTACGTCTCCGCGCGGCTCGCCGAGGACGAGGAGATCGCGTTCAACGCGGGCTCCCACACCGAGCTGATGAGGCTCCGCTTCGCGGACTTCGAGAGGCTCGTCCAGCCGAAGGTCGCGGCGCTCGCGCAGAGGTAGCGGGAACGGGGCCGCCGGGCGGACGCCGCCTCACGTGGCGTCCGCCTCCGCGCCTCCCTCGAGCCTCTTCGTCGCGTGGACGAGGTCTTCGTGCGCGCCGACGAGGAGGAGCGTGTCGCCCGCCTCGATCGGGACGTCGAGCGGCGGCGGCGCCATCGGCGCCCCGTCGCGCAGGAGGGCCGGGACGGCGACGTGCTCCTCCTCGAGGCGCAGCTCGCCGAGCGTCTTCCCGACCGCGGCCATCTCGGGAAGGACGAGGACGAGGTCCGACGTCCCCGCCGCCATGAGCGCCGAGAGCCGCCGCCCCGCCTCGGGCCGCGCGTTCGGGTCGCGCAGCTTGCGGTAGGCCTCGTCGCGGAGGACGCGCACCTGCGTGGCGATCAGGTTCCCCGGGACGTGGAGCGTCCGGAGGACCCGCGCCACGATCTCGATCGACGTCTCGAACTCCTCGGGGATCACCTCGTCCGCCCCGGCCCGCCGCAGCTCCTCCACCTCGCGGATGTAGCGCGTCCTCACGATGATCCTGACGTCCGCGCTCCTCGAGCGGCAGATGCGGACGACCTTCCGGCTCGCCGCCGGGTCGGGGATCGTCACGACGACGGCCCGCGCCCGCGCGACCCCGGCCATGAGGAGCCCCTCGACGCCCGTCGCGTCCGCGAGGAGGACCGTCACGCCGTCCCTCCGCGCGTTCGCCGCGCGGTCCGCGTCCGCCTCGACGACCACCGTCTTCAGGCCCGTCCCGCCGAGGACGCGCGCCACGTTGCTCCCGTTCAGGCCGTAGCCGACGACGACGACGTGCCCGCGCCGCAGCTCCGAGGCGACCGGCTCGCCGTCGGTCCGGAGGTCGGGGAGGCGCGCGGCGAGCGCCGGGCCCGCGGCGACGACGAACGGCACGGCGAGCATCGAGAGGACCGCGCCGGAGACGAAGAGCTGGCGCCCCGCCTCGTCGAGGAGGCCGAGCCGGCCGCCCGCGAGCGCGAGGACGAACGAGAACTCGCCGACGTTCGCGAGGGAGAGGGAGGCGCGGACGGCCGTCTTCGGCACCGCCCGCGCGATCCGGAGCGCCGGGTAGGCCGTGAGCGCCTTCGAGGCGACGACGAACGCCGCGCTCGCGAGGACGAGGAGAGGGTGCCTCGCGAGGAACTCCGGGTCGAAGAGCATCCCGACCGAGACGAAGAAGAGGCTCGAGAGGACGTCGCGGAACGGCGCGAAGGTCGAGGAGACGTCGGCGATCGACTCGCTCTCGGCGAGGACGATCCCCGCGGCGAAGGCGCCCATGGCGGCCGAGGCCCCCGCGGTCTCGACGAGGGCCACGATCCCGAAGACGACGACGAGCGCCGCGGCGGTGAACGTCTCCGTCCCCGCGACGCCGACGAAGCGGTCGAGGATGCGCGGCACGACGAAGCGCGCGACGACGACGAGCGCGGCGGTGCCGGCGGCGGCGATGCCGACCTTCCCGAGGACCGCGGCCGTCCCGGCCGTACCGGCGCCGGAGGGCGCGAGGGCCGGGAGGAGGAGGACGAGCGGGATGACGGCGAGGTCCTGGAAGAGGGCGACGCCGAGGAACTGCTTGCCGGCCGGGCCGCCGATCTCGTCCCGCGCGGCGAAGACCGGCAGGACGACGGCCGTCGACGAGACGGAGACGAGGAGACCGCCGAAGAGCGCGGGCCGCGGCCCGACCTGGAGCGCGAGGAGCGTCGCCGCCGTCGCCGCGGCGGCGAACGCCATCTGGAGCGAGCCGCCCACGAGCGCCGCGCGCCCCATCGTCTTCAGGCGCGAGAGCGGGAACTCGAGGCCGACGAAGAAGAGGATCAGGACGACGCCGAGCTCGGCGATGCCGCTGACGCGCTCCGGGTCCTCCACGAGGCCGAGCGCGTGCGGCCCGATGAGCATCCCCGTCACGAGGAAGGCGGCGATCGACGGCGCCTTCAGCTTCCGGAAGAGGAAGAGGACCGGCAGCGACGCCGCGAGGACGAGCGCGAGGTCGCGGAGGAAGACCGAGCCGTGCACGTCAGAGCCTCAGCGCGGCGCCGAGGACGACGCGCCCCGTCGAGGACTCGAAGCGCTGGAAGGTCGGGCCGTCGGGCGGCGTGACCGAGGCCGACTCGAGCCATTCCCCCGAGAGGAAGGCAGCGGCCCGCGGCGAGGCGTACCAGCGGACGGAGGCCCGGTACCTCCGCTCCGTCTCCGCGCTCGACGGCCGCTCCCGCCCGGGCGCCCCCGACGAGGCGTCGCGCGTCGCGTACGCGAAGCCGAGCGAGAGGCCCAGCGCGCGCGCCGGGTAGAAGGTCGCCGCGAGGGACCCCGCGCGCCCGATCGCGCTCCCCTTCGCGTACGGGCGCGAGGGGACCGTAGAGAGGTCCGCGGAGGAGCTCTCCGCGGCCCAGCTCCCGGAGGCGTCGACGACGAGCCGCCGCCCCAGGAAGAGGAGGCGCGCGGCGAGCGCCGCCTCGCGGACGATCCCCTCCGACTCGAGCGTCGCGAGGAAAGGGGCGCCGCCGCCCGTGAAGGCGCTCGCGTCCTCGCGCGTGAGGCCCGAGGCGCCGTAACGCCCCGAGAGGCTCACCTCGTGCTCCCCGAGGCGGACGGCGACGCCGGCCGTCCCCGCGGCGAGCGAGGCGCGCGTCGCGGCCGTCGAGACGTCGGCCCGCCCCGAGGGGCTCTCGATCGACGTCGAGGCGGCCGTCTCGCGGTCGGCCGAGTACGCGACGCCGCCGCGAAGCGCGACGCTCCGGCCGGGGAACCACTCGGCGCCGAGCGCGGCGTCGCGGACCGAGCCGTCCCCCGCGAAGGAGACCTCGAGCGCCGACTCCCTCCCGTCGAACCGCCCGATCGACTCGCGCCGCGTCGCCGAGAGCGCGAACGCCGCCGTCACGCTCGAGGCGCGGGAGACGTACGGCAGGAGGGCGAGCGGCGTCGCCCCGTCGTCCCCGACCGGCGCGAGCCAGCGCGTCGCGGCGACCTCCACGGCGTGGACGCTCCCGTCGGCCGAGTAGTCGTAGCCCGCGGAGGCCGCCCCGTCGAGGACGACGAGCGGCCTGTCCGTCGAGCTTCCCGCGTACCGGAAGCCGAGCGTCAGCTCCGTCGAGAAGGGCGGCGCCTGGGCCGCGAGCGGGGCCGCGGAGAGGGCGAGCGCGAGGAGGAGCCGGGAGGCCTTCGGCATTTTCCCGGAGGTTAGCCGATGCGCCGCCTCCCGGCGCCTCCCGTCACCTCACGAGCTTCGAGGGGTCGATGTCGACGTGGAAGAGCCCCGGCTCGTGGACCCAGCGCGCGAGCGCGTCCGCCGTCGCGGGCGACGTCGCCCGGAGGAGGCCCCCGAGGCTGTCGCGGACCTCCGGCGTGATCGGCGTCTGCGAGACGACCTCGACCGTCACCTTCGTCCCGGGGTAGCGCCTCGCGCCCGCCTCGCTGAGGACGAGGTCCGTCATGAGCGGGTTCGGGTCGAGGACGGTCACGCGCGGGTACCCGAGCGCGGCGAACGTCTCCTCCCAGATCGGGCGCGCGTAGCCGAAGTGCGTGCAGTTGAGGCTCACGACGAGCGGCGCGTCCTTCCCGGGGAGCTTCGCGGCCGCCTCCTCGACGAAGCCGCGGATCTTCCCGCGCGTCTCCTCGGAGTGCGCCCCCCTCTCGATCGCGCCGGTCAGCTTCGGGCACGGCTCGCCGACGATCTTCCCGTCCGGGACCCCCGCCTCGACGAGGAGCCTGCGGTGCGCCCCCGAGTCGATCGTCCCCTTCGTCGCGAAGATCACCGTCGTGGCGCCCGGCGTCGCACGAAGCGTCCTCTCGATCAGCTCCGCCCCCATCGGGACGATGCTCACGGTCTCCGTCGCCCCGCGGCGGACGTGCTCCGTCTTCGGGTAGAGGACCGAGAGGGTGTTGCAGGCGACGAGGATCAGGTCGGGGCGGTACCGGGCCTCCATCGCCGCGAGCGCGGCGTCGAAGACGCGGACCTTGTCCGCCTCGTCCTTCAGGTCGTTGTAGCCGATCGCGTCGTCGAGGAGCGCGTTGACGAAGACGATCCGCGCCGAGCGGACGACGCCGCTCGCCGGGAGGCGCGCGGCGAGGTCCGCCGCGACGGAGAGCCCGCCGAGCCCGGAGTCGGTCACGACGATCGTCACGTCGGGCCGGGCCGCGGCGGCCGCCGCGAAGCCGTTCGCCGG
>JBDIBE010000058.1:0-12665 GCA_039812785.1 Thermoanaerobaculia bacterium
GCTCCGCGAGGCACCGGCCCGGCTGCGGCCACCCGCCCGTCCCGCACGGAGACCACGTCGACTACCTCGTCGACGGCGTGCTCCACCACCTTCACGGCGACCACTGCGACCTGCACGGCACCGTCCGCGGCTGATCAGCCCGCGAGGAGCGCGCGCCTCTCGCGGAGGGCGCGGGCGAGCGCCGCGCGGACGGGCGCTTCGAGCGTGAACGACGAGGTGATCTGGAGCCGGCGCTCGGCCGAGGCCGACGCGTTCCAGGCCTCGAGCGCCCGCATCCTCTCGCCGAGCCACTCCTCGCTCAGCTGCCGCGAGCCGGCGATCCGCAGGAGCCGTGCGCGCTGCTCGCCCGCGTCGCCGATCTCGGGGTGGTGGTTCACGGCCCAGACGCGCGGAGTCCCGTCGGCGTAGCGCGCGAGCTCGGCCATCGTCACCGCTTCCCCCGGCCCGCCGCCGGGGCCGGTCTCGTGCGCGAGGACGAGGGCGCGACCCTTCCCCGTCGGAAGGATGTCGAAGAGCCGGCTGTCGAGGACCTGGATCCGCTCGCCGCCCGCCGCCGAGCGCAGGCCCCGGAAGAAGGGGTGCGCGGCCGCCTCCGCCGTCAGGACGTTCTCGACGACCCCGGCGCTCTTCCCCTTCGAGGCGGGGCGCGCGGCCGCCTCGCCGAACCCGGCCCACCGCGCGAGGAGGCCGAAGCTGTGGCAGATCCCGAGGAAGGCCGTCGAGGAGTCCGCGAGGAGGCTCTCGAAGAAGCGCCCGAGCGGCGCCTCCCAGGAGGGGTCCTCGCGGATTCCCTGCGCGTACGGGGAGACGCCGTCGTTCTCGCGCGGGTCGAGGGCCCCGGGGCCCCCCGTGCCGACGACGAGGGCGAAGCGCGCGGCGCTCGACGGCACGGCGAGGCCGAGCCGCACGTCGTACGAGACGACCCGGACGGCCGGGGCGCCCGGGCCGAGGGCTCTCCTTTCCTCCAGGGCGAATCGCATCAGGCGGTCGACGACCGAGGCGTGCCCGAGGTTCGGGAATCCGTGGTGCATGTCGAGGACCGCGAGGTCGAGGACGTTCCGCACGGGGGGCGGCTCGTCGCCCGGATGGTCGACGCGCGCGTAGGTCACGCGCGGGTCCTCCACGACGAAGAGCGGGAGCCTCTCGTCCTCGGGGTTCGCCGGGTCCCGTGTCGCAGCCGTGTCGGGGAGAGGGCTCAGCTCTGCTCCTCCTTCAGGGACCGCGTCATGAGGGCCGACACGGCCTCCTTCGGCGAGAACGCCCCCTCGAGGATCGCCGTCACCGCCTCCGAGATCGGCATGACGACGTCGACGCTCTTCGCGAGCTCGACGATCGCGCCCGCTGTGGGGACGCCTTCCGCGACCTCGCCGCCGAGGCCGCCGAGCGCCTCCTCGACGCTCTTGCCCGACGCGAGGGCGAGGCCGACGCGCCGGTTCCGCGAGAGGTCGCCCGTCGCCGTGAGGATCAGGTCGCCGACGCCCGCGAGGCCGGAGAAGGTCTCGGCGACGCCGCCGAGCCGGATCCCGAGGCGCCGGATCTCCGCGATCCCGCGCGTCAGGAGCGCGGCGCGCGTGTTGTGCCCGAGCTTCAGGCCGTCGACGATCCCCGCCGCGATCGCGATGACGTTCTTCGTCGCCCCGGCGATCTCGACGCCGACGACGTCGCTCGTCCGGTAGAGGCGGAACGTCGGCGAGGCGAGCCCCTTCTGGACCCGCTCGGCGACCTCCGCGTCGGGGCAGGCGACGACGGCCGCCGCGGGGAGGCCCCGCGCGACCTCCGCGGCGAACGTCGGCCCCGACAGGACGGCGATCGGCGCCTCGGGCCCGAGGGCATCGCGCATCATCTGCGTCGTCCGCCGGTGCGTGCCGATCTCGATCCCCTTCGACGTCGAGACGATCGGGACCGCCTTCGGGAAGACCGACTTCAGCCTCTCGAGCTCGCTCGACGTCCACTGGACGGAGACGGACCAGAGGACGGCCTCGGCCCCGTCGAAGGCCTCCTCCGGGCTCATCGTCGGCTGGACGAGCTCCGGGATCGGGTCGATGCCGGGGAACGACGGGTGGGCCCGCGTCCGCACGATGTCGTCGACGATGTCCGCCCGGTAGCCGAGGAGGCTCACGGCGTGCCCGGCGCGGGCCCCGTGGAGGGCGAGCGCGGTCCCCCACGCCCCCGTCCCGACGATCGCGATCTTCTTCACGGCTTCCCTCCCCCGGCCCCGAGCCAGGCGCGGATCATCGCCAGCGCGGCCGACGCCGTCCAGCGGCGGACCATGGACCGGTCGCCCGGCAGCGAGAGCCTCTCGTGGAGCCTCGTCCCGTCGTCGGCGTCGAGCGCGACGTGGACCGTCCCGACCGGCTTTTCGGGCGTCCCGCCCGTCGGGCCGGCGATCCCGGTCACGGCGAGCCCCGCCGAGGCCCCGAGGCGTCGCCGCGCCCCCTCGGCCATCTCGCGGGCCGTCTCCCCGGAGACGGCGCCGTGCGCCGCGAGCGTCTCCGGCGAGACGCCGAGGAGCCCGACCTTCGCGGCGTCCGCGTAGGCGACGACGCCGCCGAGGTACCAGGCCGAGGAGCCGGGGACCTCCGTCACGCGCGCGGACACGAGGCCGCCCGTACACGACTCGGCCAGGGCGAGGGTCTTTCCCGACTCGCGCAGGAGCGCCCCGACGACTCCTTCCAACGTCTCCTCGTCCCGGCCAAAGAGGGCCGCGCCGACGGCGTCGCGGAAGTCGGCCTCGATCGCGTCGAGCGAGATCGAGGCATCGCGGGCCGGGCCGCGCGCCGAGAAGTGGAGCTGCACCTCGCCCGGCGCGGCGGCGAGGATCGTCACGTCGTGGCCGCGGTGCCTCTCGTAGACGGGCCGGACGAGCTCCTCGACGGCGCTCTCCCCGAGGCCGACGACCTTCAGGACACGGCGGTGGACTCCTTCCTGGGCGCCGCCCCTCGCGAGCCGGGGCCGGACCAGGTCGGTCCAGAGCCCCTTCATCTCGCGCGGGACGCCGGGGAGGAGGACGACGACCTTCCCTTCGGACTCGACGAGGTAGCCGGGCGCCGTGCCGTACCGGTTGTGGAGGACGAGCGCCCCCTCGACGATGTCGGCCTGCTTCGCGTTCACGTCGGGCATCTCGCGGCCGCGCCGGCGCCAGCGCTCCCGGAGGCCCTCGAGGATCGCCTCGTCGCGGAGGAGCCGGCGGCCGAGGAGGTGCGCCACCGCCTCCTTCGTCCGGTCGTCCTCCGTCGGCCCGAGCCCCCCGGTGACGACGAGGAGCGGGGCCCTGTCGAGGGCGAAGCGGAGCTCGGCGAGGAGGTCGTCCCAGCCGTCCCCGGCGCACGCCTTGCGGACGACCCGGATCCCGATCTCCTCGAGCTCGCCCGTCAGGAAGAGGGAGTTCGTGTCGAGGCGGGTCGTCCCGAGCAGCTCGCTCCCGACGGCGAGGATCGATGCCGTCCTCACGCCGGCACCTCCTCCTCGAGGCGCCGGACCGCGGCCTCCCAGGCCCCGATCCTCTCCTCGAGGGCCCTGCGGGCGTCGTCGCGCGCGAGGGTCAGCTCCCGGGTGCGCGGCCCGTCGCGCCACGTGTCGGGCTCGGAGAGGGCGGAGTCGATCGAGGCGATCCGCTCCTCGAGCCTCGCGACCTCCTCCTCGAGGGTGTCGACCTCCCGCTTCGCCTTCGCGCGCTGCCGCTCGGCCTGCCGGTCGGGCCGGCGGGCGGTCCGGAGCGCCCCCTCGTCGCCTCCGGGGCCCTTCGCGTCGGGGGCCTCCGCGGCCCTCTCGAGCGCCCGGCGCCGGACGACATCGGTGTAGTTCCCGGGCTCGAGCGTGGCGGCGCGGCCCTTCACCTCGAGGACGTGCGTCGCGATCCGGTCGACGAACCACCGGTCGTGCGAGACGAAGACGATCGTCCCCTCGAAGTCGAGGAGCGCCTCCTCGAGCCTCTCGCGCGAGTCGAGGTCGAGGTGGTTCGTCGGCTCGTCGAGAAGGAGGAGGTTCGCTCCGCCGAAGACGATCCGGGCGAGGGAGAGCCTCCCCTTCTCGCCGCCCGAGAGGGTCGAGACCTTCTGCCCGACCTCGTCACCCCGGAAGTCGAAGAGGGCGAGGAAGTCGCGGGCCTCGCCGTCGAGGAGAGTCGGGTCGAGGTCGCGGACGACGTCGAGGACGGTCCACGAGGCCGGGAGATCGCGCATCTCCTGGTCGTAGTAGCCGACGAGGACACCCGTCCCCGGCACGGCCGCGCCCGCGAGAGGCGGGAGGACGCGCGCCATCGTCTTCAGGAGCGTCGTCTTGCCGCAGCCGTTCGGCCCCCAGAGGGCGATCCTCTCGCCGCGACGGAGGAGGAACGAGACGGGAGAAAGGAGCGGTCCCGTCTCGGGATAGCCCGGGACGAGCCCCTTCAGCTCGAGGACGCGGTCCCCCGACGCGCGCGCCTCCTCGAAGCGGAACGTGACCTCGTTCGCGTCCTCGCGCGGCGCCTCGACCCGCTCGAGCTTCGCGAGCATCTTCCGACGGGCCTGGGCCTGCTTCGTCTTCTGCCCGGCGATGTTCCGGCGGATGAAGTCCTCGGTCCGCTCGACGAGCTTCTTCTGCTCCTCGGCGGCCTTCGCGCGGACCCGGTCCCGCTCCGCCTTCAGCTTCCGGTAGGCGTCGTAGTCGCCCGGATACTCCTCGAGGACGCCGTGCGCGACCTCGACGATCCGGTCGGCCACGGCGTTCAGGAATCGGCGGTCGTGCGAAACGACGAGCGCGGCCTGGCCGGCCGCCGTCTTCCGCTCCACGAGCCAACCCTCGAGGAACTCGAGGCCGGCCACGTCGAGGTGGTTCGTCGGCTCGTCGAGGAGGAGGACGGAGGCGTCGCCGAGGAGGAGACGCGCCATCTGCGCGCGGTGCTTCTGCCCCCCGGAGAGCTCGCCGACGGGGCGCTCCCACGTCTCCCGCGGAAGGCCGACACCGAGGAGCATCCGCTCGACGCGCGCGTCCGCCTCGTAGCCGCCGTTCCGCTCGAAGCGCTCCCGAACGGCGTCGTGCTCGGCGAGAAGGGGCTCGACCGCCTCGGCCGTCCCGCCGGAGGAGGCCGCGGCGATCGCCTCCTCGAGGCGACGCATCTCGGCTTCGAGGCCCCTCAGGCCGTCCTGGGCACGGGAGACGAAGTCGCGGAGCGGCTCGTCCCCCTCGGGCTCGACGGCCTGCTCGAGCGAGGCGAAGGTCGTTCCTCCGGCGAGGAGGACGCGCCCCTCGTCGGGCTCGACGATCCCCTGGACGACCCGGAGGAGGGTCGACTTTCCCGCCCCGTTGCGTCCGACGAGCCCGGCGACGCGCCCGGGGTCGTGCTGCCAGGTGGCGCCGGAGAGGACGGTTTTCGCTCCGAAGGACTTGTGGACGCGCTCGAGCCGGTAGAGCACGCGCGGAGAATACCCTTCCGTCCGCGGACGACCCGAACGCGAGAACCGAGCGACGACCTGGGGGGTCCGGGGGGCGGCGAACAGCGCCCCCCGGGCGGCCCCTTCCGTCCGCGTACGACCCGAACCCGAGGACCTGGCAAGGATCCGGGGGGTCCGGGGGGCTGCGGACAGCGCCGCCTGGAGAGCGCGCCCCTGGGGCGGCTCTCAGGCCGTCTTCGGCCCCTCCTCCCCGTCTTCGGCCTCCAGCCCCGCCTCGACCCGGTTCCGTCCCGCCCCCTTGGCCGCGTAGAGCCGCTTGTCGGCCGCCTTCAGGAGGTCGGTCGGGCTCCGTGCGTCCGTCGGGAAGCAGGCGACGCCGCCGCTGATCGTGACGCGGCCGAGCGGCTGGGTCTCGCCGCCCGCGAAGGAGGTCGCCTCGACGCGGGCCCGGGCCGCCTCGGCGACCTGGTGGGCCTCCCGCCGGGAGGCGCCGTAGAGGAGCATCACGAACTCCTCGCCGCCGAAACGGGCGACGATGTCGCCGCGCCGCGCGGTGCGCCGGAGGAGGTCGGAGGCCTGAACGAGAACGACGTTCCCGGCCGGGTGGCCGTGCGTGTCGTTGTAGGCCTTGAAGTGGTCGATGTCGAAGATGACGACGCTCACGGCGTCCTTCATCTGGAGGGCGCGCTCGAGCTCGATGTCGAGTCGCTCGATGAAGAAGCCGTAGTTGTAGAGGGAGGTCAGCCGGTCCGTGATCGCCCGGTGCTGGCTCTGGGTCACCATGCGCGAGAGGCTGCGGATTCGCTGCGACTCGATCCGGAAGAGCTCCTCGAGCAGGTGCGTCCGGTCGCGGACGAACGCGCGGAACTCGTCGGCCCCGATCGTCCGGATGCGGCAGTCGGTGGCGGCCCGGAGGCCCGCGGAGCGCGCCCCGCCGTCGAGGCAGGCGATCTCGCCGAGGACCTCGCCCGCGCGGGCGATCCGCAGGACGACCGACTCCCCCGTCGGAGACGACTGCAGGACCTCGAACGACCCCTCGACGAGGAGAACGACGTTGTCCCCCTTGGCGCCCTCCTGCCATAGCTCTTCGCCGGCCGACACGACGCCATCTCGTCCGAGGGGAAGGAGCTCCCGGTACAGCTCGTTCACGTGTCTTTCGCTCCCTGTCCCGAATTGAGACCAGTATATCCCCGTGTGGCGCATCGCCACGTCGCCGGGCGCTACACTCGCCCCGATGTCCGACGAGAGCCTCCTGGAGAAGGCGTTCGAGGCGCCCGAGCCGCCGACGAACCTCGGTGCGGGGAACAGCCTCGTCCCGAGCGAGCTCCTGGCGCGCCTCCGGCACGACATGAGGACGCCGATCCACCAGATCGTCGGCTATTCGGAGATGCTCGAGGAGGACGCCCTCGCTTCGGGCCAGACAGGCTGGGCCGACGACCTCGGGAAGATCCAGGCCGCCGCCCGGCGCCTCCTCGAGATGGTCGACGCCCTTCCCGAGCGGCTGCTCGTCGAGCCGGTCCCTGCGGCCGAAGCCGCCGGGCCGGGGGACTCGGGAGCGCCCCCGGAAGCGCCGGCCGTCACGCAGCCGCTTCCCGTCGTGGCGCCCCCCGTCTCGCCGCCGCCGTTCTTCCGTCCCGAAGAGCCGCCCGGGGACGCCCTGACCGGCCCGATCCGCCGCGTCGACGTCGACATCTCCCCCGTCGAGCCGGTCGAGGCGGCGCACCTCCTCGTCGTCGACGACAACGCCGAGAACCGAGAGATGCTCTCGCGCCGCCTCCGGGGCCAGGGGTTCACGATCGCCACGGCCGAGAACGGCCCTGAGGCGCTCCGGCTCCTCGACGAGACGCCGTTCGACCTCGTCCTCCTCGACGTCGTCATGCCGGGGATGAGCGGCCTCGAGGTCCTCCGCGACCTCCGCTCCCGCCACGACGCCGCGGACCTCCCCGTCATCATGGCGACGGCGCGCGACGACTCGAACGACGTCGTGACCGCCCTCCGTCTCGGCGCGAACGACTACGTCACGAAGCCCCTCGACTTCCCCGTCGTCCTCGCCCGCGTCGCGACGCAGCTCACCCTCGCCCGGGCCAAGGCGCGGATCAGCTCCCTGGCCTTCGACCTCGAGGTGCGCAACCGCTTCATCTTCGAGACGTTCGGCCGCTACCTCTCGAACGAGGTCGTCGAGCGCCTCCTGCAGACGCCCGAGGGTCTGAAGCTCGGGGGCGAGACCCGGAGGGTGACCCTCATGATGTCGGACCTCCGCGGCTTCACGCAGGTCGCGGACCGGATCCCGCCCGACCGCGTCGTCCGGCTCCTGAACAACTACCTCGGCACGATGGCCGACGTCATCCTCTCCTTCCAGGGGACGATCGACGAGTTCATCGGCGATGCCATCCTCGCGATCTTCGGAGCCCCGGTCCAGCGGGACGACGACGCCCTCCGCGCCGTCGCCTGCGGCGTCGAGATGCAGCGTGCGATGGAGCAGGTCAACGAGTTCAACCGGCGCGAAGGGCTTCCCCCGGTGGAGATGGGGATCGCCATCCACACGGGCGAGGTCGTCGTCGGCAACATCGGCTCCGACAAGCGCGCCAAGTACGGCGTCGTCGGGAGCCCGGTGAACCTGACCGCCCGGATCGAGTCGTACACCGTCGGCGGTCAGATCCTCGTGAGCGATCGGACCCGCCGGGAGTGCGGCGGCGAGCTCTCGGCGGGGAACGAGGTCGTCGTCCAGATGAAGGGGTTCGAGCGCCCCGTCTCCGCCTGGGACGTCCGCGGCGTCGCGGGAGGCTTCAACCGGTACCTCCCCGCCCGGCAGGAGCCGCTCGTCGCGCTGCGCGGGCCGCTCTCCGTCCGCTTCGCGACGATCACCGGCAAGCGCGTCGACGGCCCCGAAGCCGAGGGGCTGCTCGTCCGGCTCTCCATGAAGGAGGCCGAGGTCGAGGCACGGGAGAGGCCCGAGCCGTTCCGGAACCTCAGGCTCCGATTCGTCGCCCGGGACGGCAGCACGATCGCCGGCGAGCTCTACGGCAAGGTGACGGCTCCCCGGATGACGACGAAGGGATTCGGCCTCGCGTTCACCTCGGTGCCGCCGGAGATCCGGTCCTTCCTCGAGGCGATCCTGTCCGGCAGCCGCTGACGGCACGCCGGCGTCAGGCCGGCGAGAGGAACGCCTCGACCTTGCCGAGGAGCCTCGGCAGCTCCACCGGCTTGGTGTCGTAGTCGTCGCAGCCGGCGGCGAGCGCCTTCTCGCGGTCGCCGACCATCGCGTGCGCCGAGAGGCCGATGATCGGGATCCTCCTCGTCCCCTCCGCCGCCTTCAGCCTCCGCGTCGCCTCGTAGCCGTCGAGCACCGGCATGGAGAGGTCCATCAGGATCAGCGCGGGCCGCTCCCCGGAGGCCCGCTCGATCGCCTCGGCGCCGTTCACGGCGAGGAGCACCTCGTACCCTTTTCGAAGGAGGCGGCGCGACAGCATGTCGCGGTTCATCTCGTCGTCGTCGACGACCAGGATCTTCGGCATGAGCCTCTCTCTCGGCGGTCCGGACGCGCGAGCCGGCGTAGTGTAATCCCCGCGCTGCTTGACAGCATCCGGAGGACTGCCCTACCGTTTCGGGGAGAGGACCGATGGCGTTTGCGTGGCTGACCGGCGGCGACGACGTCGCCGAGTTGATCGCCCGGAGAAACTACGCTCGCGCTGCGAAGGTGCTGCGCGGCCAGCTCTCCAAGGACCCTTCGAACGCCTCCACGCGGCAGCAGCTCGCCGACGTCCTCGCGCTCGACGGTCAGGTCCGCGAGGCCATCGAGCTTCTCTGGAAGCTCGCGGACGACTACACCTCCTCGGGCTTCGCCGGGAAGGCGATCGCCGTCCTCAAGAAGGTCCAGCGCCTCGACCCCTCCCTCACGAAGGTCGAGGAGAAGCTCGCCCACCTCGTGAAGCAGCGCGACGAGGAGTCGTCGATCCGCACGATCATCCGGACGGGCGCGATGCGGAAGCGGATCGAGCTCGAGACGGCGCCGCTCCCGCCCGCGCCCGCGGCCGCGGCCCGCGAGGGCGGCGCGTTCGTCGTCGACTTCGGCGCCGAGGAGCCCGTCCCGCCCGAGACCGCCTCCGAGACGGCGCCCCGGAGCCTCCACCCTCTCGGCGTCGAGGGGGCCGAAGGGATGGTCGCGAGCCCCCTCTTCAGCGACTTCTCGCGGGAGGAGCTCGTCGAGGTGATCAAGGGCCTCGAGCTCCTGACGTACGAGGCGGGAGACGTCATCGTCGCGGAGGGGGCGCCCGGCGACTCGCTCTTCGTCCTGACGACCGGGACGGTCAAGGCGTTCGTCAAGGACCCGGACGGGCACTACCACAAGGTGCGCGAGATGTACGAGGGGGCCTTCTTCGGCGAGGTCTCCATCCTCACGGGCAGGCCGCGAAGCGCCACGATCACCGCCGCGACCCCGTGCGAGGTCCTCACTCTCGACCGGGCCGCCCTCGAGGCGATCTCGGAGCGGCAGCCGAACGTCATGACGATCCTCCGGCACTTCTGCGAGGCCCGCTACGGGAGCGCCGACGAGCAGCAGATCCGCCGGGGCGACACGAACCCCGGAGTCGCCCGCCATCCCGGCGCGCGCTGAGGCGCGCGGCCGCTCCCGGGTCGCCCCGGGAGCGGCCTCCGGCTCTCAGAGCTTCTCGACGACGAACGGCAGCGGCGGCTCGGCGCCGGCGGCGTCCCCGATCTCCCAGCAGGCCGCGAGTCGGTCGAGGTAGCCCTTCGGGAGCGACGTCCTCGGGCCGAGCTCGACGACGGCGAGCGGCTCCCCCGCCGCGACCGTCTCCCCTGTCTTCTTCAGGATCCGGAAGCCGGACGCCGGGTCGACGACGTCCTCCTTGCGGGCGCGGCCGCACCCGATCTCGATCGACAGGAGGCCGAGCTCGCGGGTCGCGACGCGGCGGACCGTCCCGGCGGCGGCGGCCTTCGCCTCGTGCTTCGCGACGGGCTGAGGAAGGAGCTTCAGGTCGTCGCAGACGGCGGGGTTGCCGCCCTGCTCGGCGATGACGCGCGCGAACGTCTCGAGGGCCGTGCCGTCCTGGAGCGAGGCGTTCAGGCGCTTGCGGGCCTCCTTCTCCGACGCGGCGACGCCCGCCGCGAGGAGGAGGTCGGCGCCGAGGAGGAGGACGTTCTCCCGCAGATCGGCCGGGCCGTCGCCCCGGAGGAGGCGGATCGACTCCTCGACCTCGTTCGCGTTCCCGACGGCGACGCCGACGGGGCGGTCCATGGCGGTGACGTAGCCGCTTGCCTTGCGGCCCGTGGCCCGGGTCGTGTCGACGAGGGCGCGGCCGAGGGTGTGCGCGTCCTCCGGCTTCTGCATGAAGGCGCCGTTCCCCGTCTTCACGTCGAAGACGACGGCGTGGGCGCCCGTGGCGAGCTTCTTCGAGAGGATCGAGGCCGTGATGAGCGGGATCGACTCGACCGTCCCGGTCACGTCGCGGAGGGCGTAGAGGCGGCGGTCCGCGGGGGCGACCGTGTCCGTCGCCGCGATGAGGGCGCAGCCGACCGTCTCGACGAGCCGGTCGAAGGCTTCCTTCGACTGGCCGGTGACGAAGCCGGGGATCGCCTCGAGCTTGTCGAGCGTGCCGCCCGTGTGGCCGAGGCCGCGGCCCGACATCATCCCCGTCTTCACGCCGCAGGCGGCGAGGAGCGGCGCGAGGACGAGGGTGGACTTGTCGCCGACGCCGCCCGTCGAGTGCTTGTCGGCGACGAAGCCGTGGGGCGAGAGGTCCCACGTCTCCCCGGAGTTCATCATGGCGAAGGTGAGGGCCGCCGTCTCCGCGGTCGTCATTCCGCGGCAGCAGATCGCCATGAGGAGCGCCGCCGCCTGCTCGTCGGTGACCGTGCGGTTCGTGACGCCCGCGACGAAGTCCCGGATCTCCCCTTCCGACAGCTCGCCGCCGTCGCGTTTCTTGACGATGGTCCGAACGATGAGGCTCATTTCTTCTCCGCGCTCTCCCCGAGCGACTTCAGGACCTTCGCGCGCCACTCCCTCGCCGCGGCGAGGACCTTCGCCTCGTCGAGCGTCGCGGCGCGCTTCCCGTCCCAGAGGACCTTCCCGTCGACCACCGTGAGCGAGACGTCGGCCGCGCGCGAGGCGTAGACGACGGTCGACGGGAGGTCGTAGACGGGCTCGACGTGGGCGTTGCCGAGGTCGATCACGATCAGGTCGGCCCGCTTCCCCGTCTCGATCGAACCGACGGCGCGGTCGAGGCCCAGGGCCTTCGCGCCGTCGATCGTCGCCATCCGGAGGAGCTCCGGCGCCGGCAGCGGCGTCGGGTCGAGGGCCGCGACCTTCGCGAGCTTGCCGGCGAAGTCCATCGCGTCGAGCATGTCGAGGTCGTTGTTGGATCCGGCCACGCCGTCGGTCCCGAGGCCGACGACGACGCCGGCCTTGCGGGCGGCGGCGACCGGGGCGATCCCCGAGCCGAGCTTCATGTTCGACTCGGGGTTGTGAGAGAGGCTGACCTTCCGCGCCGCGAGGACCGTGAGGTCCTCCGCCGAGAGCCAGACGCCGTGGGCGATCGAGAGGCGCGGCGAGAGGAACCCGATCTCGTCGAGCCAGCCGACGGGGCTCTTCCCGTGCTTCTCCCGGATTTCCTTCTGCTCGTCCCACGTCTCGGAGACGTGCGTCAGGAGCGGGGCCCCGAACTCGTCGGCGAGCGCGCGGGCGGCCTGGAGCGTCTCCCGGCTGCAGGTGTAGGGCGCGTGGGGGGCGATCGCGGGCGTGATCCGGGGGTGCCCCTTCCACTTCTCGAGGAACGCCCGGGTGACCGTCTTCGTCTCCTCGAGGTCCTTGTGCCCGGGCGCCGGGAAGTCGATCCACGTCTCGCCGAGGACGCCGCGGAGGCCGGCGCGGTCGACCGAGGCCGCCACGTCCGACTCGTAGTAGTACATGTCGGCGAACGTCGTCGTCCCGCCCTTGATCATCTCGAGGCAGGCGAGGTCCGTCCCGGCCCGCACGAACTCCGGCGAGACGTTCTTCGCCTCGGCCGGGAAGATGTACTTCGTGAGCCACTCCATCAGCGGCTGGTCGTTCGCGAGGCCCCGGAGGAGGTTCATCGCGGCGTGGGTGTGGGTGTTGACGAAGCCCGGGAGGAGGACGCCGGCCTTCCTCTCGATCCTCGCCTTCGGAGCCCACGCGGCGTCGACGGCCGCCGGATCGCCGACGGCGACGATCTCGCCGCCGCGGACGGCGACGGCCGTCGCCCCGCGCACGGTGAACGGCGGGTCCATCGGGAGGGCCGAGCCGGCGACGACGACGAG
>JBDIBE010000059.1:0-12555 GCA_039812785.1 Thermoanaerobaculia bacterium
AGACCATGACGCCCTCGCGGCACGGGACGAGCTCCTTCCACGACGCCTTCCCGGGGGAGGCCGCGGGGGCCGTCACGACGCGGAAGTCGCGGCAGCCGTCGTTCGTCCGGATGTAGAGGAGATCGCCGGCCGCCTCCACGTCGTACTCGTGGTCCTTCTCGCGGGGCGCGACCACGCGGAACGTCCCGCCGGGCTCGGCCGCCGGGAGGAGCCTCCACTCGCCCTGCGTGTGGCTCGAGGCCTGGAGGAGGACCCACCGGTCGTCCCGCGAGCGCGAGACGGCGAGCGTGAACCGCTCGTCCTTCTCCTCGAGGACGAGCGTGTCGGGGCCCTTCGTTCCGACCGTGTGCCTGTAGAGCCGGTACGGCCTCTTGGCGTCGTCCTCGACGACGTAGAACAGCGTCTTCCCGTCCGCCGCCCAGGCGAGGGAGTCGACCCTCTCGACGCGGTCGGGGAGGAGAGCGCCCGTCCTCAGGTCCTTCACGAAGAGCGTGTAGAGCCGGAAGCCGGTCGTGTCGATCGTGTAGGCGAGGAGGCTGCCGTCGTCGCTCGGCGCGAAGGCGCCGCGGCCGACGAACGGCTCCGTCCTCGCGATCTCGTTCAGGTCGAGGACGACCTCCTCGGGCGCCTCGAGGCTCCCCTTCTTCCGGCACGCGATCGGGTACTGCCGGCCCTTCTCCGTCCGCGAGTACCAGTAGAAGCCGCGGTGCCGGTACGGGACGGAGAGGTCGGTCTCCTTGATCCGGCCGAGCGCCTCGTCGTAGAGCCTCTGCCGGAGCCCCCCGGACGGGGCCGTCACCGCGTCGGCGTACGCGTTCTCGGCATCGAGGTACGCCCGGACCCCGGGGTCCTGCTTCTCCCGGAGCCACGCGTAGTCGTCCACGAGCTTCTCTCCGTGGATCTCCGTGGCCTTCGGGACCTTCTTCGCGACGGGGGGCTTCATCACCGCGGGAGTTTCCCCCGACCGGGCGACGAGCGGTACGAGCAGGAGGGAGAGGGCCACGGCATCGATCGCGCGCACGGCGCGAAGCATAGCCCCGGGGAGTGGGGTCAGGTCTTGATTTTCCACTTTAGCAAGCTAAAGTAGAAAATCAAGACCTGACCCCGTTGCCGTTACCGGGAGGGCTTCTTGGCCTCCGCGAGGGCCCTGATCGTCGCGCCGTCGAGCGTGCCGGCGATCGTCACGGCGTCGCGGTCGCTCTCGACCTTGAACTTCCGGATGGCCGAGACGACCTCGGGCTTCTCCTCGTTCGCGATCCGGAGGGCCGCGAGGATGCCCCGGAGGGCGTCCTCGAGGAGCTCGCGCGTCTCGGCGTCGGCGCTGTAGCCGGTCCCCGCGAGGCGGATCGAGTCCCCCTTGACCGTCATCTCGAAGGCGAACGTCGAGACGAGGTTCATCGCGCCGATCACGTTCTTCGCCGCGCCGTCGCCCCCGGAGATCGTGACGTTCCCCTTCGCCTCGGGGAGCTTCGTGCGGTCGACGAGGAGCCAGCCGGAGGCGTTCGCGTTCACCCTGTCGAGCTGCGCGCCGAGGCGCGCGCCGCCGGTGAGGCCGGTGCCGCCGGCGGCCCGCGCCGCGAGGGCCGCGACGACCGACGCCTCCGGGCCCGCGACGAGGAGCCGGCTGCTGACGAACGCGACGGCGCCGTCGCCCCGCCGCTCCGGGTGCTTCTCGTCCTTCAGGAGGAAGTACGTCGTGCCGGAGGCCGTCCTCGCCTCGGCGCCCCGGGAGGCGACGGCCGCCGCGAGGCGCTGCGGCTCGAACCTCCCCTCGAAGGCGACGAGGCCCTTCCCCTTCGCCCCGTCCTGCCCGGCGAAGACGACGAGGTCGACGTCGTCGACGGGGCTGAGGCGCGCCTCGGCGAGGAACCGCGCGGCGTCGCCGTCGACCGTGGCCCGGTCGAACTCCGAGAAGAAGCGCGCGGCGAGCGGGCTCGTCCGGAGGTCGGCGACGCGGAGCATGCCGGCCGCGACGGAGTCGGTCGGCACGAGCGCGAGGGCGTCGTCCGTGGCCCTCGCGGAGGCGGGGAGCGCGAGGGAGGAGGCGATCGCGGCGGCGGCGGCGAGGAGGGCGAAGCGCTTCATGTCAGAAGTCCTTTCTCCGGAAGAGCCAGGTGGAGAGGGCGAGGGAGGCGAGGCCGAAGAGCGCCGTCGACCCGAAGACCGCGAGGTGGTCGATCTCGCGCGTGCGGCGCGAGAGCTCGCCCGCCGAGACGAAGTCGACCGTGGCGCGGGCGAGCTCCGCCGTCTTCGGGAGGACCCAGTAGAAGCCGCGGACGAGCCCCGCCGCCCACTCGGTCGCGAGGGCGGCCTCGATCTGGCGGTGCCCGCCCAGGATCGCGGCGAGGAAGAAGACGGCGAACGTCGCCATGATCGAGACGGCCGTCGAGGAGGTCACGACGCCGACGAGGAAGGCGAAGGCCATGAGCGTCGCGATCGTGAAGAAGATGAGGGCGCCGCCGAGGAAGAAGCGCGGGTGGACGACCCCCGTCTTCCACCAGATGAGGAGCCCCATCGAGCCGATCAGGTAGACGACGTTCAGGCCCGCGAGGAGGAGCCCGCCGACGTAGCGGGAGAGGATGAGCCGCACGCGCCCCACCGGGCGCGAGAGGTAGAGGTCGATCGTCCCCTTCTCCGTGAGGCGCGGGACGAGGTGCGCCGTCGCGAAGACGGCGAGGAACGTGGCGACGACGTAGAGGAAGCCGGAGAAGCCCGACTCGAAGCCGAGGACGAGCTTGTCGAGGTCGACCGACTTCGGCCCCATCTGGATCTCCCGGCCGAAGAGCTTCGCTCCCGCGAGGGCGCCGTCGACGACGTCGAGGTTGACCGCGGCGGCGAAGAGCGCGATGAATAGCGTCGACAGGGTCGCGTAGGCGACGAGCGTCCATCGCGCCGCGGCCTCGCGGAAGACCTCTTCGACGTTGGCGGCGAGGACCTTCATCTCCGGCCCCCTTCGGGCGCGGCGTCCCCCGCCTTCACCAGGTCGACGAAGACGTCCTCGAGGGTGGAGCGGACGGGCGTCAGCTCCGTGACGAGGACGCCCCGGGCCCGCGCCGCGTCGACGAGGGCGTTGAGGTGCTCCGCGTCGCGCGCCGTCAGCTTCACGTGCCCGTTCACCCGTTCGGCCGCCGCCCCCGCCTCGCGGAAGAGGCCGAGGAGCCCCTCGTCCATCGGCGCCCCGACGAAGCGGTAGTCGAAGCCCCGCGCCGTGAGGTCGGCGATCCGCCCCTGGGCGACGGTCTTCCCCTTCCGGAGGACGGCGACGCGGTCGCACGTCATCTCGATCTCCGAGAGGAGATGCGAGTTGAGAAGGATCGCCGTCCCGCGCGCGGCCTCCTCGCGGAGGAGGTCGCGGATCTCCCGCCGCCCGACCGGGTCGACCCCGTCCGTCGGCTCGTCGAGGAGGAGGAGGTCGGGCCGATGGACGAGCGCGGAGGCGAGCCCCAGCCGCTGCGTCATCCCCTTCGAGAACTTCTTCACCTTCACGTCGGCCCAGTCGGAGAGCCGCACGCGGGCGAGGAGCTCGGGGATCCGCGCCGCCAGGTCGGCCTTCCCGACGCCCGACATCCGGCCGAAGACCGAGAGCGTCTGGCGGGCCGTGAGGTACCCCGGGAACCGGTGCCCCTCGGGCAGGTAGCCGACGCGGCGCCGGCACTCGGGGTTCGAGACGGGGAGGCCGAAGAGCCCGGCCCGCCCCGCCGTGGGGTGCGTGAGTCCCAGGAGGATCTTGACGGTCGTCGTCTTCCCCGCCCCGTTCGGCCCGAGGAGTCCGAAGACCTCGCCGGAGGCGACCTCGAGGTCAAGACCGTCCAGGGCTCTCACGTCCCGCCTGGAGAACGGGGTCCGGAAGGTCTTCGCAAGGCCTTCGGCGGAGAGGACGGTGGTCATGGCTCCCTCTACGGTGTCGCCGCCCGCCTGGTTCCCACGCGTCGCTTCGCGCGGCGAAATGTCACACCGGTCAGCGAAGGTCGGTCCGGAACCGCTCCACGGAGCCGCCCGCGGCCGTCACCTCGAGCGCGACGAGGCGCGGCGTTCCGCCCCGGCCGAGCTCGACCCGGAGGAAGCCCGCCCGCTCCGAGGCGTAGCGCGTCGACGGCCGCCTCACGAGGACGCCCCCCTTCGGCCAGATCCCCGCGCCGGAGACGAGCACCCAGCGCGCCGCGGGGACCGGCGCCTCGAGGACCTGCACGTTGTGGTCGTGGCCCGAGGCCTGGAAGAGGGCCGGGTGCGCGTCGAGGGCGCGGGCGAGGTCGGCGAGGAGGCGGCGATACCTCTTCGACGAGAGGTCCTGGCCGGTCCCGACGGCGTCGCGGTACGCGACCCAGAGCGAGCCGAGGACCGGCATGGGGACCCAGAGGTTCGCGTCGAGGTCGCGGAGCGGGAAGAGGTTCGCCTTCCAGTCGGCGCCCCGCGTGCCGTGAGTCCCGCCCGTGGCGAGCGGGTGATGCGTCAGGAGGGCGACCCGCCCGGCCGCCGCGGCGGAGGCGAGCTGCGCGACGGCCTCGTCCGCGTCCTTCGCGGCGCACGGCGAAGACGGCCCCTCCGGCCGAGGCCCCTCGTGGTGGAGCCACCACTGCGTGTCGAGGACGGCGAGCGTCACCCCGGAAGGCGTCGGGAGAAGGAGCGGCCCGGGGCAGCCGTTCCCCGGCGCGTAGAGGAGGCGCGGCGAGCGCGCCGCGAGGAATGCCTCCTGCCTCCTCACGGAGGCGAGGCCGTCCTTCCGCATCTCGTCCCAGTCGTGGTTCCCCGGGACGAAGAGGACGCGGGCCCCGGCGCCGAGCGCCGCGTCGGCCTGGGCGGCGAGGCGCCGCTCGGCCTCCCCGCGGCGGGGGTCCCCTTCGGGCGGCATCCCGCTCGGGTAGAGGTTGTCGCCGAGGAAGACGACGAGCGTCCGCCCCGGGTCCTTCGCCGCCTCGGCGCGGAGCGCCTTCATCACCGGCTCGTCGGGCGCGGGCTTCCCCGCGTCGCCGACGAGGAGGAGCGTCTCGACGCCTTCGGCGAACGCGCTCGACGGCGCCGGGCGGTCGGCCCCCGCGGCGCCTCCTGCCGCCAGGGCGAGCGCCAGGCCGGCGGCGAGGAGGGCCCGCCTCACCGCGCCGCGGCCTTCTCCCGCGCCCCCCTGCCGTTCCCGCGCGCCTTCTTCCGGAGCGTCGCCGCGAGCTGCCGGAGCTCGCCCGTCAGCTTGTGGGACGGAGCGTAATGGACGAGGGGCGTCGCCTCGTTGTGCGACTCCCGGACCTTCACCGAGGCGGAGACGTACGGCGTCAGGACCGGGAGCCCCTCCGCCTTCAGCTCGTCGACGAGCTGCTGCGGGAGCCGGGCGCGGGGCTGGAAGGAGTTGACGACGATCCCGGCGACCTCGAGCCTCGGGTTGTGGTCCTGCCGGACCTCCTCGACGGCGTCGAGGAGGCCGTAGAGGGCCCGGCGGGAGAAGTCGTCGCAGTCGAACGGGATCAGGACCTTCTCGGCCGCGATGAGGGCCGAGAGGGTGAAGAAGTTGAGCGCCGGGGGCGTGTCGAAGAAGACGTGCTCGTACCCCGTGAGCGGCTCGAGGGCGTCGCGGAGGCGGTAGATCTTGTGCCGCCCTTCGAGCTTGGCGTGGAACGTCTCCATGACGGGCTGCGTCGGCAGGACGTCGAGCCGCTCGAACGGGGAGGCGTGGATGAACGTGCGGATGCCGTCGTCGACGAGCCGGATCGCGAGGCTCTGCTCGAAGAAGTCGGCGAGGTTCGGGCGCGCGGCCTTCGCCCTCGCTCCCAGGAGGTAGTGCGACGAGCAGCCCTGGGGGTCGAGGTCGACGACGAGGGAGCGCTCCCCTTCGTCCGCCGCCACTGCCGCGAGGTTCCCGACGAGCGTCGACTTGCCGACGCCTCCCTTCTGGTTGAAGACGACCCACTTCATGGCGTCCCTCCCCTCCCGGGCATCGGCGGATCATCGCACCGGGCCGCGGCCGGACGTAACATGGCCGCACCGGACAGGACGGCATGACGGCGGAGTCGCTCCTCCCCTACTTCGGCTACGTCGGGACGGCGGCGAGCGCTGCCGTCGCTGCGGCCGTGCTCGTCTCGCTCCACCGCCTCCACAAGCGCCCCTGGCTCCGGAGCTGGTCGTGGAGCTGGCTCCTCCTCGCCCTCCACAGCCTGCTCTCGGCCGCCGCCTACCTCGCGTCGCGGACGGGCGTGGAGCCCTGGCCCCGCCTCGGCCTCGCTTCGGCCGCCTCCCTCGCGGGCCTGGCCCAGCTCGTCCTCCTCCTCGCCGGCGCCCGCGAGGTCTCGACGAACGTCCTCGTCCCGCGCCGGAGGATCGGCGCCTTCCTCGCCCTGGCGGCGGCGGCCTCGCTCCTCCTCTCGCTCCCCGGCGCCTTCGACCCTTCGGCGGGCTTCACGCGCTACGCGCTCCGCTTCGGCGCCCGGAGCCTCGCGGCCGGCCTCGCCTTCCTCGCCGCCGCGGAGCTCGTCCGCCGCGGGCTCCGGGGGCGCCCGCCGCTCGGCCGCCGCCTCGTCGCCGGATCGCTCGCCGTGACCGGCCTCCATCAGCTCGACTACCTCCTCGTCGGCCTCGCGGGCTTCAGCTCGGGGACGAGGAACCCGTTCCTCTCCCTCCTCACCTCGCTCGACGTCCTCCTCGCGGTCGTGACGGTCCTCGGCGTCGTGATCCTCCTCGTCGAGGACGAACGGAACGCGGCGCTCGCCGCCGCGGAGCGGCTCGAGCACATGGCGGGGCACGACGCCCTGACGGGCCTCCCGAACCGGCGGCGCCTGCTCGAGCGGGCCTCGCGGGCGCTGCGGCGCGCGGAGCGCGACGGCCGCGCCGTCGGCCTCCTGACGCTCGACGTCGACGGCTTCAAGCTCCTCAACGACGCCCTCGGCCACGCCCTCGGCGACGAGCTCCTCCGGAGGATCGGCGGGCGCCTGCGCGAGGCGCTCCGCGAGACGGACACCGTCGCCCGGCTCTCCGGGGACGAGTTCGGGTTCCTCCTCGAGCTCCGCGGGGCGGACGAGGCCTCCGCCGTCGTGGAGAAGGTCCGGGCGACCCTGGCCCGTCCGTTCGAGCTGCCGGGGCGCGAGGTCCACCTCACCGCGAGCGGCGGCTACGCCCTCTTCCCGCGGCACGCGCGGGAGGCGGAGGCGCTCCTCGCCGGGGCCGAGGTCGCGGCGACGAGGGCGCGTGCCGAGGGGCGCGACACCGTCCTCCCGTTCGACCCCTCGATGGACGAGGCCGCCCGGAAGACGGTCGTCCTCGAGGCGGCCCTTCGCCGCGCCCTCGCATCCGGGGAGTTCCGGCTCCACTACCAGCCGATCGTCTCGGCCGCCACGGGGCGGATCGAGGGGTTCGAGGCGCTCCTCCGGTGGGAGAGCCCGGACCTCGGGGCGGTTCCCCCCGCCGACTTCATCCACCTCGCCGAGGCGAGCGGGCTCATCGTCCCGATCGGCCGCTGGGTCCTCCGCGAGGCGTGCTCGAAGGCCCGCGAGTGGCAGAAGGCGGGCCTCCCGGCGCGGGTCTCCGTGAACCTCTCCGCCCGCGAGTTCGGCCAGCCCGACCTCTACCTCGCCGTGAGGGACGCCCTCTCCGAGACCGGCCTCGCGGCCCCCCTCCTCGACCTCGAGATCACCGAGCGCGTCGCGATGTCGAGCCCCGACGTCTCCCAGTTCGTCCTCCGCGAGCTCCGCTCGCTCGGGGTCGGCATCTCGGTCGACGATTTCGGCACGGGCTACTCCTCGCTCGCCTACCTCCGGAGCTTCCCGATCGACACGCTCAAGATCGACGGCTCGTTCGTGAAGTCGATGGCCTCCGACGCCTCCTCGGCCGCCATCGTCCGCTCCGTCATCGACCTCGCCCGGGCCCTGAAGCTCGCCACGGTCGCCGAGGGGGTCGAGACCCCGGAGCAGCTCGCCTTCCTCCGGCAGGCCTCGTGCGACCGCATCCAGGGATGGGCCACCGGCCGCGCCGTTCCTGCCGAGGAGGCGACGCGGCTCCTCCTCGACGACCGCGCCGCGGGCGGGGGGCGCGTCGCGGTCGCCTGAGAGGCCTTCTCATCCTTCCCTCCGGATCCGTAGAATCCCGTCCCGGGAGGCCCGAATGCCGGTCTACGAGTACACCTGCCGCGCCTGCGGAAAGAAGACCGAGGACCTCGTCCTCGCCGGCGACGCCGCCGACTACGTCCCCGAATGCGCGCACTGCGGCTCGGGCGACCTCGCCCGGCTCCTCTCCAGCTTCGCCGCCCATGGAGGCAGGAGCCACGCCTCCGTCGACGCGCCCTGCGGCATGGGGGCCTGCGAGACGGGGAACATGGCGGGCTGCGGGATGGGCGGCTGCGGCATGGGAGGCGGCGGCTTCGACCTGAACTGAGGGTCGGCCTCAGGACGGCGCCGGGCGCGTCCCGGCCGCCGTCCGCGCACTGCTCCCCGCGCGCTTAGACTCCGTACCGGTCCCGATGGCGACCGGACCTTCCGGAGGAACGATGAACGACAGCTTCAAGACGAAGACGACCCTCTCTGCCGGAGGCGCGACCGTCTCCTTCTTCTCCGTCGAGACGCTCGCGAAGGAGCACCCGGAGGTCCGGACGCTCCCCTACTCCCTCAAGGTCCTCCTCGAGAACCTCCTCCGCCACGAGGACGGGCGCGTCGTGAAGCGCGAGGACGTCCTCGCCCTCGCGAAGTGGGACCCGAAGGCGGAGCCCGACAAGGAGATCGCCTTCCACCCCGCCCGCGTCCTGATGCAGGACTTCACCGGCGTCCCGGCCGTCGTCGACCTCGCCGCGATGCGCGAGGCGATCGTCGCGATGGGGGGCGACGCGGCCCGCGTGAACCCCCTCTCCCCGGCCGACCTCGTCATCGACCACTCGGTTCAGGTCGACAGCTTCGCCTCCTCGCTCGCCTTCGGCAGGAACGTCGAGCTCGAATACGAGCGGAACCGGGAGCGCTACGAGTTCCTCCGCTGGGGGCAGAACGCCTTCCGGAACTTCCGCGTCGTCCCGCCCGGCACCGGCATCTGCCACCAGGTGAACCTCGAGTACCTCGCCAAGGTCGTCTGGACCAACGAGGAGGGAGTCGCCTACCCCGACACGCTCGTCGGGACCGACTCGCACACGACGATGATCAACGGGCTCGGCGTCCTCGGCTGGGGCGTCGGCGGGATCGAGGCGGAGGCCGCCCTCCTCGGCCAGCCCGTCTCGATGCTCATCCCCCAGGTCGTCGGGATGAGGCTTTTCGGCAGGCTCCCCGAGGGGGCGACGGCGACGGACCTCGTCCTCACCGTCACGCAGATGCTCCGGAAGAAGGGCGTCGTCGGGAAGTTCGTCGAGTTCTACGGGCCAGGGCTCGCGGCCCTCCCGCTCACCGACCGCGCCACGATCGCGAACATGGCGCCCGAGTACGGCGCCACGATGGGCTTCTTCCCCGTCGACGGCGAGACGGTGCGGTACCTCGAGTTCACCGGCCGGAAGTCCCTGGCGCCGCTCGTCGAGGCCTACTGCAAGAGCCAGGGCCTCTGGCGGTCCGAGGACGCGCCCGAGCCGCGCTTCTCCGACACCCTCGAGCTGAACCTCGGCGACGTCGTCCCGTCGCTCGCCGGGCCGAAGCGCCCGCAGGACCGCCTCGCGCTCAAGGACGCCAAGAAAGTCTTCCGCGAGCAGCTCCCCTCGATGCTCGGAAAGGGCGGCACTCCCGACGCGACCGTCCCGGTCGCCGAGGGGCGCCTGAAGTACGAGATGCCGCACGGGGCCGTCGTCATCACGGCGATCACCTCCTGCACGAACACCTCGAACCCGTCGGTCCTCGTCGCCGCCGGCCTCCTCGCGAAGAAGGCGGTCGAGCGCGGCCTCGACACGAAGCCCTGGGTGAAGCCGTCTCTCGCTCCCGGCTCGAAGACCGTCACCGACTACCTCACGGCCGCGGGCCTGATGCCCTACCTCGAGGCGCTCGGCTTCCACGTCGTCGGCTACGGCTGCACGACCTGCATCGGCAACAGCGGCCCGCTCCCCGACAAGGTCTCCGAGGCGGTGAGGACGGGCGACCTCGTCGTGGCGTCGGTCCTCTCCGGCAACCGGAACTTCGAGGGGCGCGTGAACCCGCAGGTGAAGATGAACTTCCTCGCCTCGCCGCCGCTCGTCGTCGCGTACGCGCTCGCCGGCGAGATGGACCTCGACCTGACGACCGAGCCGCTCGGCGTCGACCGGAACGGGCAGCCCGTCTTCCTCCGGGAGATTTGGCCGACGCCGCAGGAGGTCGCCGAGACGATCGCGAGGTCGCTCACGGCCGAGCAGTACGAGAAGGCCTACGGCTCGGTCTTCGCGGGCGACGCCGGGTGGCAGGCGCTCTCCGTCCCGAAGGGCGAGACCTTCGCGTGGGACGGGAAGTCGACGTACGTGCGGAAGCCGACCTTCTTCGAGAACCTCGGGAAGGAGCCGAAGCCCCTCGCCGACGTGAAGGGGGCCCGCTGCCTCGCCCTCCTCGGCGACTCCATCACGACGGACCACATCTCCCCCGCCGGCAACATCGCGAAGTTCTCGCCGGCCGCCAAGTACCTCACCGACAACGGCGTCCAGCCCGCCGACTTCAACCAGTACGGCGCCCGCCGCGGGAACCACGAGGTCATGATGCGCGGCACGTTCGCGAACATCCGCCTCAGGAACCTGATGCTGCCGGGCACCGAGGGCGGGATCACCGTGCACGTCCCGACGGGCGAGACGATGTCGATCTACGACGCGTCGATGAAGTACCAGGCCGAGGGAACGCCGCTCGTCGTCGTGGCCGGGGCCGAGTACGGCACCGGCTCCTCGCGCGACTGGGCCGCGAAGGGGACGATGCTCCTCGGGGTGAAGGCCGTCATCGCGAAGTCCTTCGAGCGGATCCACCGCTCGAACCTCGCGGGCATGGGGGTCCTTCCGCTCCAGTTCTCCCCGGGAGAGGACGCCGCGACGCTCGGCCTCACCGGGAAGGAGACCTTCGACGTCGGCAACGTGGCCGAGGGCCTCACTCCCGGGAAGAAGATCGCCGTCACCGCGACGGCCGGGGACGGCACGAAGAAGAGCTTCACCGCCACCCTCCGCCTCGACACCCCGAACGAGGTCGACTACTACCGTCACGGCGGCATCCTCCAGTTCGTGCTGAGGCAGATGACGGCGTAGGGCGGGGGCCCTTCGCCCCGGGGCAGACGCGGGCGTGCCGGCTCATCCCGGCACGCCCGTTGCTTCCCCGCCGTCTCGTCGTGGAGAATGCGCGCCGCCGACCGGCCCCGAGGGGCCGGGGAACCCAGCGGCCCGCAGCCCACTCGCGAAGGAGACGACCGTGATCGATGCCTACCTGACCCACGAGGCCGAGCGGAAGGCGCTCGGGATCCCCGCCAAGCCGCTCGACCCCGGACAGACGCGCGGGCTCTGCAGGCTGCTCGAGGCTCCCCCCGCGGGGAAGGAGGCGTTCCTCCTCGACCTCCTCGAGAACCGCGTCTCGCCCGGAGTCGACCCGGCCGCCGAGGTGAAGGCCGCATTCCTGGCGGGCGTCGTGCGCGGCACCATCTCCTCGCCCGTCGTCTCGAGGAAGGACGCCGTCCGGATCCTCGGCACCATGCTCGGAGGCTACAACGTGGCGCCTCTCGTCGAGGCGCTCGGCGACGCCGAGCTCGCCGACGGCGCGGCAAAGGCGCTCGCCGCGACGACGCAGGTCTACGACGCCTTCGACCAGGTGGCGGCCCTGGCCGCCACGAACGCCGCGGCGAAGAAGGTCCTCGAGTCGTGGGCCGCCGCCGATTGGTTCACGTCGCGCGCGGGCGTCCCGGCCGAGATCAGGGCCAGGGTCTTCAAGGTCGACGGCGAGATCAACACCGACGACTTCTCCCCCGCCGGCGACGCCTCGACCCGCCCCGACATCCCGCTCCACGCCCTCGCCATGGGGAAGACCCGCTTCCCGGGCGGCCTCGCGACGATCGCCGCGTTCCGCGCGGAGGGCTTCCAGGTCGCCTTCGTCGGCGACGTCGTCGGCACCGGCTCCTCCCGCAAGAGCGCCTGCAACAGCGTCCTCTGGCACACGGGCGTCGACATCCCGTTCGTCCCGAACAAGCGCCGGAACGGCGTCATCCTGGGCGGCGTCATCGCCCCGATCTTCTTCAACACGGCGCAGGACTCCGGCGCCCTGCCGATCAAGACCGACGTGACGAAGCTGAAGACGGGCGACGTGATCGTCATCGACACGGCGAAGGGAGAGGTGAGGAGCGAGGGCGGCGAGGTCCTCTCGACCTTCAAGCTCTCGCCCGAGACGCTCCCCGACGAGTACCGCGCCGGTGGCCGGATCCCGCTCATCATCGGCCGCGCGCTCACCGACCGGGCCCGGGCCTTCCTCGGCCTTCCGATCAGCGACGTCTTCGTGAGGGCGCAGAACCCTGAGCCGAAGCCGGACCAGGGCTACACGCTCGCCCAGAAGATGGTCGGCCGCGCCTGCGGCATCCCGGGCGCCCTGCCGGGCGGCTTCTACGAGCCGAAGATGACGACCGTCGGCTCGCAGGACACGACGGGCCCGATGACGGCCGACGAGCTGAAGGAGCTCGCCTGCCTGAAGTTCC
>JBDIBE010000060.1:0-12491 GCA_039812785.1 Thermoanaerobaculia bacterium
CCACGCTCTTCCGATCTCCCCGGCGCCGACCCCGCCGCGGACCGCCCCCGAGACGCAGCCGGCTCCGCCGCGCCCGCCGGCCCGTCCCACGGTCTTCGTCGTCCTCGCCGACGGCGCGGAGCGGATCGCCCTCGCCCAGGCGTTCACCCTCACGGGCTGCACGCCCGTCGAGGCGCGGAGCGGCGAGGAGGCGCTCGAGCTCCTCATGTCCCGGACTCCCGACGCCGTCATCATCGACGTCGCCCTCCCGAAGGCCGACGGGTTCGAGGTCGCGCGGATCCTGAAGGGGACCCCCACCTTCGCGAAGGTGCCGGTCCTCCTCCTCGGCGCGAGGGTCGACCGGTCCCAGGAGCACTTCGCCAAGCAGGTCGGCGCCGACGCCATCCTCGCCCGCCCCGTCCCCGAGCGCGAGCTCGTCGACAGGACGTGGCGGCTCCTCGCCTCGCGCGGGTTCCATCGGGACGACGCGGCCGCCGGCCGGGCGGGCGCCGGGCCGGCGCGTGGCGGATGACGAAGGCGGCCTTCACGCCGTCTTCACGCCCTCCGGCGACGATCCGAAGACGCGCATGACCGCACTGCCCTCGTCCGCCGGCCTTCGCGGCCTCCTGCGGCTCGGCCTCGCGCCGCTCCTGCTCTCCCTCGCGGGAGGGCTCCTCGCCGGGCTCGTCCTCGGCCGCGTCCTCGACGGGGCGATCGCGGGGCGAACGGAGGCGAGCGCGCTCGCGCTCCTTTCCCGCGTCGGGCCCGACCTCGAGGCCGTCCTCGGCTCCGGGCGCGACCCCCGGGAGGCCGTGGACCGGCTCGGGAGGCAGCTCTCGCTCCGGGCGACGCTCATCGCGCCCGACGGCCGCGTCCTCGCCGACAGCGCCGTCGAGCCGTCCCGCGTCGGCTCGCTCGAGAACCACGCCGGGCGGCCCGAGATCGCCGAGGCCCGGCGCTCCGGGACGGGCGTCGAGACGCGCTTTTCGGCGACGCTCGGGGAGCGGCTCGTCTACGCCGCGGCGCGCCTCAGGAACGGGGCCGTCCTCCGGCTCGCCTTCCCGGAGCGGGAGCTGGCGGAGTGGGAGGCCCCCTTCCGCCGCCGGACGGTCGGCCTCGCCGTCCTGGCCGGGCTCTTCGTGGCCGTCCTCCTCGCCGCGCTCCGGCTCCGTCACTCCGCGGAGCTCTCCTTCCTTCGCGGGGCCGTCGCCGCCGCGGAGAGGGGAGAGCGCTCGGCCGGTCCCCGGGGCCTCTCCGACGGTGCGGCCGCCGTCGCCTCCTCCCTCGGCGACCTCGCGGACGCCGTCGCGGCCCGCGCCGAGGAGGCGCGGCACGACGCCGCCGTCGCCCGCGCCGTCTTCGAGGAGGCCCCGGCCGGCCTCCTCGTCGTCGACGGCGCGCTCTCGCTCCTCGAGGCGAACCCGGAGGCCCTCCGGCTCCTCGGGGCGGACGCCGGCTCCTTGCGCCGGGGCGAGCACGTCCTCGAGCTCGTCCGCGAGAAGGCGATCGCCGACCTCGTCGCCGCGGCGCTGCGCGAGGGGCGCCGCGACGGCCGGATCGCGCTCCCCGCGGAGCGCGGCGGGCACGTCCTCGAGGCTGCCGCCGTCCGCGTGGAAGGCGGGGTGCGCCCGGGCCGGGCGTGCGTCGTCGCCGTCCTCCGAGAGACACCGTCTCCGTAGGCGCGGCCCCCGAGGGCCCCGGCCGGACGGCCCCCCGGGGCACCTGATAACCTCTCCCGCCGGAGGAGACCGCGTGTTTCGTATCTTCCCCCGCGAGGAGACCTTCCTTCCCCAGTTCGGCCGGGCCGCCGAGGTGATCCTCGAGGCCGCCCGCGTCCTCGACAACATGGCCACGGGGCCCGTCCTCGACGACGCGAGGGCCGTCGAGGTCAAGCGGCTCGAGCACCAGGGCGACCAGATCGCCCACGAGACCTTCGACCTCCTGAACCGGACCTGGATCACCCCGATCGACCGCGAGGACATCCACGTCCTCGTGAAGGCGCTCGACGACGTCCTCGACTACATCGACGCGGCCGCGTCGCGCATCGTCCTCTACCGGATCGCCTCGACGACCGCCGAGCTGAAGAAGATCACGAGCATCATCGTGCAGTCGGCCGTCGCCATCCAGAAGGCGATGGCGCTCCTCTCCGACCTGAAGAACTCGAAGCAGATCCTCGAGGCGTGCGTCGAGATCAACCGTCTCGAGAACGAGGCCGACACCGTGGCCCAGCTCGCCATCGGCAAGCTCTTCAACGACTCGAAGGACCCGATCGAAGTCATGAAGTGGAAGGAAATCTACGACTTCGTCGAGGGAGCGACGGACCGCTGCGAGGACGTCGCGAACACCCTCGAGACGATCGTCATCAAGTCGACCTGATACTCCCGTGACCTACATCGTCCTCATCATCGTCGTCGCCCTCGTCTTCGACTACATCAACGGCTTCCACGACGCGGCGAACTCGATCGCCACCGTCGTCGGGACGCGGGTCCTCTCGCCGAAGGTCGCCGTCATCTGGGCCGCCTTCTTCAACTTCGTCGCGGCCTTCGCGCTCGAGACGCGCGTCGCCAAGACGATCGGCAAGGGGATCGTCGACCCGAAGATCGTCGACCCCGACCTGATCCTCGCGAGCCTCGCCGGCGCCATCGTCTGGAACCTGCTGACCTGGTGGTGGGGGCTGCCGTCCTCCTCCTCGCACGCCCTGATCGGCGGCTTCGCCGGGGCGGCGTTCGCCAAGGCGGGCATCGGGAGCCTCGTCTTCCACGGCCTCGCCCTCACGAGCCTCTTCATCGTCCTCTCGCCGCTCCTCGGCCTCGTCCTCGGCTTCGCGAACTACATCGCGGCGCAGTGGGCGTTCCGGCGCTGGAGGCCCGACCGCGTGGACCGCGTGTTCCGGAAGGTGCAGCTCCTGTCGGCGGCGGCCTTCTCGTTCGGGCACGGGATGAACGACGCCCAGAAGACGATGGGGATCATCTTCGCCCTGCTGCTCTCGACGGGGCACCTCTCCGGGTCGCACGTGCCGTTCTGGATCGTCCTGATGTGCCACGCGGCGATCGGCCTCGGGACCCTCTCCGGCGGGTGGCGGATCGTCCGGACGATGTCGATGCGGATCACGCCGCTGAAGCCGGTCGGCGGCTCCTGCGCGGAGTTCGCGGGGGCCGCGATGCTCGTCGGCGCCTCGCTCGGCGGAATCCCCGTCTCCACGACGCACACGATCACCGGGGCGATCATGGGGGTCGGCGCCACCCACGGGCTGTCGTCGGTCCGGTGGGGCGTCGCGAGGAACATCGTCGTGGCCTGGGTCCTGACGATCCCGGCCTCGGCCGTCGTGTCCGCCCTGACCTGGAAGCTCTTCGTCTTCCTCCGCGGCTGACCCGGGCGCCCGGGGCGGCTCCGGTGCACAATTGGCGCGCATGAGCAGCCGCACGGTGCTCGGGGGACGGCACTCCTCTTCGGGCTGGCGCATCCCGCGCCCGGTGCACCGTGAGGGCCCGCTCGTCCCGGTGAGCGAGCGCGACCTCGAGGACGTCTGGCGCCTCCGTTTCCGCGACCCGCTCGTCGAACGCGCCTTCCGGGAGGAGCAGCGCGCGGCGAGCGCGAGGCTCCTCCGCCCCGCCGTCCTCGTCGGGCTCGTGACGATCCTCGCGTTCGGCCTCCTCGACCCGATCGCCTTCCCCGAGTCGTGGCCGTACGTCCTCGCGATCCGGGCCGGCGCCCTCGCGGTGCCCGTCGCCGCCCTCCTCCTCCTGACCTACGTCGCCCGCTTCAGCCGCTTCACGCGGCCGATCCTCGAGGTGGGAGGCGTCTTCGCCGGCTGGGGCGTCGCCGCGATGATCGCCGTCGGCCGGCCGGGCGAGCCGGGGACCTCGCTCTATTTCGTCGCCCTGAGCTTCCCGATGGCCTCCTCGGCGATCGGCCTCATCCCCTCCGGCTTCGCGGCGAGCGTCGTCCGCGCGGGCCTCATCGTCCTCGCCTTCCCCGCCGTCGCCTTCGTCCGGAAGCTCCCCGGCCTCGGGCCGCCGCTCCCGGCCGAGGTCGTCGTCGTCTCGCTCGGGACGCTCCTGCTCCTCTGGCTCTTCTTCGCTTTCGCCGGCTACTTCCGCGAGGCGTACCAGAGGCGGACGTTCGTCACGATGCGCCTGCTCGAGGCCGCCAACGAGAAGGTGCGCACCGTCGCGAGCGAGCTGAAGCGCCTCAACGAGGAGAAGAGCACCTTCCTCGGCATCGCCGCCCACGACCTCCGAAACCCGCTCGGCGTCATCCTCGGCTACGCGGAGATGCTCCGGGACGAGGAGTTCCCGCCGAAGGAGACGTCCGAGATGGCCGGGAAGGTCGTCGTCGCCGCCGAGCGGGTCCGCGACCTCGTCGCCGGGCTCCTCGAGGCGAGCGCCGCCGAGACGGGCCGGGTCGCCCTCGAGAGGCGCCCGTGCGAGCTCCTCGGCCTCGCCCGCAAGGTCGTCGACGCCCAGGCCGAGGCCGCCCGCCGCAAGGAGATCCGCGTCCACGTCGAGGGGGGGCCGGTCGTCGTCACGGGCGACCCCGGGGCCATCGTCCAGGTCCTCGAGAACGTCGTCTCGAACGCCGTGAAGTTCTCCCCCCTCGGCTCGACGGTGAAGGTCTCCGTGAAGCCCGACGGCGGGGCCGGAGTCGTCGACGTCGAGGACGAGGGGCCGGGCGTGACCGAGGCCGACCGCACCCGCCTCTTCGCGAAGTTCTCCCGCCTCTCGGCGAGGCCGACCGGCGGCGAGTCGTCGACCGGGCTCGGGCTCTCCATCGTCAAGACGCTCACCGAGGCGATGGGGGGCGACGTCTCGCTCGAGAGCCCGCCGGGCGCGGGCGCCCGCTTCCGCGTCCGGCTCCCCTTCTAGACGACGGGCGGGCCTTCGGAGGCCCCCCGGCGCGGCCGGGCCTGTTCTATCCTTCCGCGACGTGAGCTCACGCGCCGCCAGCTGTCCGTCGTGCGGGGGGGAGGTCCTCTTCCGCGCCGGCTCCTCGGTCGTCACCGTCTGCGCGCACTGCCGCTCGGCCGTGTCGCGCAAGGGGGCGCGCCTCGAGTCGCTCGGCACCGTCGCCGAGCTCCTTCCGACCTCCTCGCCGTTCCGCGTCGGGACGACCGGGAAGCCGAAGGCCGCGGGGCTCAAGCCGTTCCGGATCGTCGGCCGCCTCCAGCTCTCGACGGGCGAGGGGACGTGGGACGAGTGGCACGTCTCGTTCGAGGACGGCCGCTACGGCTGGCTCGCGGAGGCGCAGGGGAGCTTCTGGGTCATGCGCCCGCTCCCGGCGCCGACGAACCCGCCCGCCCCCGAGTTCGCCCAGATCGCCCCGGGGCAGCGGCTCTCGTTCGGCGCCTACGGACAGTTCGTCGTGACGGACCGCCGCCAGGCGCTCTACGCCTCGGCGGAGGGGGACCTCCCCTTCGCCGCCGTCCCCGGGTCGGTCTTCATGTACGCCGACCTCTCCGGCGCCGACGGGAGCCTCGCGACGCTCGACTACGGCGACGACCCCGGCGTCGACGCCTTCTTCGTCGGCCGGAAGGTCGAGCTCGACGAGCTCGGCATCGAGGGGCTCGAGGGGTGGACGGAACGGAAGGTCGGCGCCCGCGCCTCCTCGCTCAACTGCCCCGCCTGCGGCGCCGGGCTCCAGCTGAAGGACCCGGCGAACACCGTCCGCGTCGCCTGCACCTACTGCGGCTCCGTCCTCGCGACGCCGCAGGACGGGGCCGCGGCCGACAAGTTCGAGGTCCTCGCCCGCCTGCAGAAGGTGCCGTTCCGGCCGCTCCTCCCGCTCGGCGGAGAGGGGGCGCTGCGGGGGCATCCCTACGCGATCCTCGGGGCCGTCCTGAAGGGCTGCACCGTCGACGGAACGAACTACTACTGGCGCGAGTACCTCCTCAAGGAGACGAAGTCCGAGGCCTACCACTGGCTCGTCGAGTCGAACGGGCACTTCACGCTCGTCGAGCCGGCCGCCGCGGGCGAGGTCTCGACGGCGCCGCGCCTCGCCGTCTTCCGCGGGACGCGCTACCGGCACTTCCAGTCGACGACGGCCCGCGTCGAGGCGGTCCTCGGCGAGTTCTACTGGGAGGTGAAGAAGGGGGAGGCGACCGACGTCTCCGACTACGTCGCCCCGCCGCGGATCCTCTCCGAGGAGCGCTACGCGAACGAGGTGACCTGGTCGGAGGGGTCGTACGTCCCGAAGGAGGAGGTCGAGCAGGGCTTCGCCCTCGAGAAGCCCCTCCCGGCGCCCGAGGGGGTCGGCTCGAACGAGCCCTGGCCCCACGCGTCATGGGCCCCCGGCTTCCTCCGCTTCTTCGGCGTCCTCGCGGGGATCGCGGTCCTCCTCTTCGTCTTCTTCAACATCAAGGACGACCGGAAGGTCGTCTACCAGGGGCGGCAGGACCTCTCGCTCTGGGCCAACGACCGGTCGCTCGCGCCCGACGCCGTCTCGGAGGGGCTCACCGTCGTCACGGAGCCGTTCGAGATCCCGCACGGCGGCAACGTCGAGGCCCGCATCGACGCGCCGACGGACAACACCTGGGTCTACGTCGGCGCCGTCCTGATGGAGGAGACGTCCGGCGCGGCCTACGGCTTCGGGCTCCAGTCCGACTACTACCACGGCGTCGACGGCGGCGAGAGCTGGAGCGAGGGCTCCCGCTCGCGGACCGTCTACGTCGGGCGCGTCCCCGCGGGGCGCTACGTCCTCCGCCTCGAGCCCGAGCTCGAGCAGGGGAAGGCCCCGCCCTACTACGACATCCGCCTCCGGAGCGGCGTGCCCCGGCTGGCGCACCTCGTCCTCGTCCTCTTCCTCCTCCTCGTCGGACCGGTCGTCCTCGCCATCTCGAAGGCCCGCTTCGAGGGCCGGCGCTGGGCCGAGAGCGACTACGCGGGAGGGGGCGAGGGCGGGTCGGACGACGACGAGTGAGGCCGAGATGATGAGACGCGGATTGCAGCTCTTCGGCGCCCTCCTGCTCGCCGGCTACGCGTGGGCCGGGACGACGGGTTGGGAGTTCCCTACGAACGCGAAGAAGGGCGTCGTCGCCGCCGGCTCGCGGAGCGCGACCGGCTTCCGGGCCTACAGCTTCTGGACGGGAGGGAAGTGATGAACTGGTGGCAGCTTCACGGCGGGCAGGTCGTTTCGGCGCTCGTCTTCTCGGCGATCGGGATCGCGGTCTTCGGCCTCTTCTTCCTCGTCCTCCCGAAGCTCCTCCCGTTCTCGCTGAAGAAGGAGATCGAGGAGGACCAGAACGTCGCGCTCGGGATCGTGATCGCGGCGATCGTCCTCGGCATGGCCTTCATCATCGGGCAGGCCATCGGCTCGTGACACGGTGACGTCGTCCCCGGTCCGGCCGGGGCCGGTCTACCTGACGGTCCTCGTCATCGCCACCTGCGGGCTCGTCTACGAGCTCGTCGCCGGGGCGCTCGCGAGCTATCTCCTCGGGGACACGGTCACGCAGTTCTCCCTCGTCATCGGCCTCTACCTGACGGCGATGGGGGCCGGGGCGTGGCTGTCGAAGTTCGTCGAGCGGGCCGTCGCCCGCCGCTTCGTCGAGGCCGAGATCGCCGTCGCCTTCCTGGGCGGCTTCTCCGCGCCGATCCTCTCCTTCGCTTTCCTCTCGCCCCGCTGGTTCCACCCGGTCTTCTACGCCGTCGTCTTCTCGATCGGGACCCTCGTCGGGCTCGAGATCCCGCTCATGCTCCGGCTCCTCCGGAGGCACGTCGCCTTCAAGGACCTCGTCGCGCAGGTCCTCACCTTCGACTACCTCGGCGCGCTCGTCGCCTCGCTCCTCTTCCCGCTCGTCTTCGTGCCGCGCCTCGGCCTCTTCCGGACCTCGCTCGTCTTCGGCCTCCTGAACGCGGCCGTCGCCTTCGCGACGATCCGCCTCTTCCGGCACGAGGTCGGCCCGCCCGGAGGGCTGATCGCCAAGGCCGCCATCGTGACGGCGCTCCTCCTCGGCGGCGTCGCCTCGGCCGACCGCCTCTCCGACCTCGCCGAGGAGCAGCAGTACGCCGACGAGGTCCTCTTCGCGAGGACCTCCCCCTACCAGCGCGTCGTCCTGACGCGGAACAAGGCCGGCTTCCAGCTCTTCCTGAACGGGCACCTCCAGTTCTCGTCCGTCGACGAGTACCGCTACCACGAGGCGCTCGTCCACCCGGCGTTCGGCGTCGTCCCCGACGCGCGGCGCGTCGCCGTCCTCGGCGGGGGCGACGGCCTCGCCGTCCGGGAGATCCTCCGGCACCCGTCCGTCGAGTCGGTGACCCTCGTCGACCTCGACCCGATGGTGACCCGCCTCGCCCGCGAGAACCCGCTCTTCGTCGAGCTGAACGGCGGCTCGCTCCGCTCGCCGAAGGTGACCGTCGTCAACGACGACGCGATGAAGTGGATCGAGGAGGGGACGGGCCTCTACGACCTCGTCTTCGTCGACTTCCCCGACCCGAACAGCTTCGCCGTCGGCAAGCTCTACACGAAGCGCTTCTACGCGCTCCTGAAGAGGCGGATCGCCCCCGACGGCGCCTTCGCCGTGCAGTCGACCTCGCCCCTCTTCGCGCGGAAGTCGTTCTGGATCATCGACCGGACGATCGAGGCGGCCGGCTTCTCGACCCGCCCCTACCACGCGGCCGTCCCGTCGTTCGGCGAGTGGGGCTGGGTCCTCGCCTCGCCGCGGCCGTTCGAGGCGCCCTCGCGCGTGATGCCGGGCCTGCGGTTCCTCTCCGACGCGACGCTCCCCGCCCTCTTCTCGTTCGGCCCCGACATGGCCCGGTGGGCGGAGGCGCCGGTGAACCGCCTCCACGACCAGGCCCTCGTCAGGACCTACGAGAGCGAGTGGCGGAAGTTCGAGTGACGTGAGGCCCTCCCGCCGCGAGGCGATCGCCGCGCTCGTCGGCCTGCCGGCCCTCTCGGCCCTGCTCGAGGCGTGCCGGCGCGGCCCGGAGCAGCCCGCGTTCTCCGGCCAGGTCGTCGGGGCCGACGTCCTCCGCGGCCACCGCGTGAGGACGGGCGAGCTCCTCTCGCGCCCCGTCGCGCGGCGCGAGAGCGTCGGCGTCGCGATCCTCGGCGCCGGGATCTCGGGCCTCTCCGCCGCCTGGGCGCTCGCGCGCGCCGGCTTCACCGACTTCCGGATCTACGAGCTCGAGGACGACCCGGGCGGCAACGCCCGCTCCGGCAGGAACGCCGTCTCCGCCTACCCGTGGGGCGCGCACTACGTCCCCGTGCCGATGTACGGCAACGCCGCCCTCGAGGCGCTCCTCTCCGAGGTCGGCGCGATGACGGGCCGGTCGGCCGACGGCGCCCCCGAGTGGGCCGAGGAGATGCTCTGCGCCGAGCCCGAGGAGCGGCTCTTCTTTCGCGGCCTCTGGTACGAGGGGCTCTACCCGCGCGCCGGGGCGACGCGGGAGGACCGCGAGGAGCTCTCGCGCTTCGAGCGCGAGATGCTCCGCTATGCCGCGGCCCGCGACGGCAAGGGACGCCGCGCCTTCGCCCTCCCGCGCCGCCGTTCCTCCGACGACGCCGAGTGGACCTCCCTCGACCGGGTCTCGATGCGCGAGTGGATGACGCGGAGCGGCTTCTCCGGGGCGCGCCTCTTCTGGTTCGCCGAGTACGCCACGCGCGACGACTTCGGCTCCTCCCTCGACGACACCTCCGCCTGGGCCGGGATCCACTACTTCGCCTCGCGCCTGCGCGGCGCCTCACCCGACGGCCCCTTCGAGGAGCCGGCCTCGTTCCTGACGTGGCCCGAGGGGAACGGGCGGCTCGTGAAGCACCTCGTGAAGGCCGCGGGGGGGCGGATCGTCACCGGCGCCGTCGTCTTCGACGTCGTCCCGACTCCCTCCGGAGCGACGCTCCGCTGGCTCGACGCGCCGCGCGACGCCGTCGTCGAGGTCACGGCGCGGCACGTCGTATACGCCCTCCCGCGCTTCACCGCCGCGAAGGTCCTCGCCCCCTGGCGCGAGAGGCCCCCCGCCTTCCTCCGCGCCTTCGAGTACGCGCCGTGGCTCGTCGCGAACCTGACGCTCTCCGGCCGGCCGGCCGACCGCGGCTTCCCGCTCTCGTGGGACAACGTCCTCTACGACTCGCGCGGGCTCGGCTACGTCGTCGCGACGCACCAGTCGGGGCCGGAGCACGGCCCGACCGTCCTGACCTACTACCTCGTCTTCGCGGGCGAGGAGCCGCGGAAGGCGCGGGAGAAGCTCCTCTCGGCCACCTGGGGCGAGCTCGCCCAGGCCGTCCTCGCCGACCTCTCACGGGCGCACCCCGACCTCCCCGGCCTCGTCACGAACCTCGACGTCTACCTCTGGGGGCACGCGATGTGTCGCCCCCATCCAGGCTTCGTCTGGCACCCGGAGCGCGAGGAGCTCGAGAAGCCGGTCGGGCGGGTCCGTTTCGCGCACGCCGACGCGTCGGGCCTCCCCCTCTTCGAGGAGGCGCAGGACGCAGGCGTGATGGCGGCCGAGGCGATCCTCCGCGAGGAGGGAGAGCGCTTCCGTTCGCTCCTCGCTTAGGGGCGCGCACGGTTCTTGCTGTCAGGGGCCTTCCGTCCTCCGGCCGCGCCAGAGTGACGACGATGGTTCCGGAGAGCTTCGCCTCCCCCGCGGAATCGGCCGCCCCCGCAGTCGCCGGGGTCTGGCCCGGCCTCGGCGCCGCCGCCGCGCTCCTCCTCCTCTACCTCGCGGCGGGCGTGTGGGACCACGGCCTCTGGTCCCCGACCGAGCCTGCCTTCGGCGGCGTCGTCTGGAACATGGCGCGTGGGGCGGGGCTCTTTGTCCCGCGCGTCAACGAGATGGCCTACCTCGAGAAGCCGCCGCTCTCCTACTGGCTCGCGCTGCCCGGCGTGAAGGCCTTCGGCTTCTCCGCCGCCGCGCTGAGGCTCCCGTCGGCGCTCCTCGTCCTCGCCGCCCTCGCGGCCCTCCACCTCGTCGCGAGGAGGCTCTACGACCCGTTCGCCGCCGCGGTCGCCGCCCTCGCCGCCGGAACGATGCCGTCGGTCTGGCTGGTCGCCCACCGGGCGACGACGGACTCCGCAGCGCTCTTCTTCGCCTTCCTCGCCTGGGCCGTCTTCCTCGACGGGCTCCGGGACGAGCCCCCGGCACGCACGGGAGGGCGGGGCCGCGAGCCGCTCCTCGCCGCGATCGTCGCGGTCTCGTTCCTCGTGAAGAACCTCTTCGTGCCGTACGTCGTCCTCGTGCCGGTCGGCGCGACCCTCGTCGCCCTCGGGCGCTTCCGGTCGCTCGCGAAGCTCGGGGCGTGGTTCGCGCTCTTCCTCGCCCTCGTCGCGGCGCCCTGGGCGTACGTCCTGCACGCCGAGGGGGGCTGGACCTTCGTCCGCGTCGCGCTCCTCGACAACACGGTCGGCCGCTTCCTCGACCTCGGGCAGGCGGCCCGGATCGACGGCACGCTCCTCGACGACGCGACGACCGTCAACCGCAGGGGCGCGCTCTTCTACGTCCCCTACCTCCTCCTGACGTCGCTCCCCTGGTCGGCGCTCGTCCTCCCCTCCGGCTTCGCGGCCGCGCGCCGCTTCCGCGGCTCCCCGGTCCGGACGTTCCTCGCATTCGGCTTCCCTGCGCTCTTCGTCGCGCTCTCGATCTCCTCGTCGAAGGCGGACGAGTACTTCCTCCCGGCCGCCTTCTTCTTCGGCCTCGCCGCCGCGGAGTGGACGAGCGCCCAGGAGCGCCTCGAGCAGCGGCGCGCGGCCTTCCTCCTCGGCCATGCCCGCGTCGTCTGCGGCCTCCTCGCGGCGGGCGCCGCCCTCCTCGCCGCGAGGTCGGGCGGCGCGATCCCGCTCCTCGGCGCCGCCGCCGCGCTGACCCTCTTCCTCGTGTCGCTGCGTCTCGCCCCCTCGTGGCGAAGCGCCTCCGTCGCCCTCGCCCTCGTCGCCGTCGCCGAGACGGCCGTGGCGGGAGCCCTCGTCCCGTCCCTCGACCTGCAGAAGAGCCCGGCCCCCTTCTTCTCCGAGCTCGCGCCCGAGCTCGCCGGCCGGCGCGTCGTCACCGACATCCGCGACGACATCCACCTCCCGCTCCTGAACTGGTTCCTCGACCGCCGCGTGGAGGTCCTGCCGGACGAGCGGGCGCTCGTCGCCGCCCTTCGCGGCCCGCGCCCCGTCGCCGCGATCGTCCTCTCCTCCTCCCCGATCGCGTCCGGCCGCTTTCCGGCGGAGAACGACCTCCGGCGCGTGCAGTCCGTCGAGGGGAAGCGAAAGCTCGTTGCCCTCCTGAACGACCCGGCGGCGCCGCGCTGAGGGGGGGGCCGCGGTGCGTCAGTCGTCGAGGAGCGGCCCCGGCGCGGCGGCGGGGCGCGCGACGGCCTCCTCCCCGAGCGCCCTCTTCCCGAACGCGAGGTTGAAGACCGGGAGCGCCGTCAGGGTCGTCACGATCGCCATTACGACCATGATCGAGAAGAGCGTCGGCGTGATGACGCCGCGCTCGAGGCCGATGTTCAGGATGATCAGCTCCATCAGGCCGCGCGCGTTCATGAGCGCCCCGATGCCGACCGCCTCGCGGTGCGGCTCGCCGCCGAGGCGC